>DASSGE010000401.1:0-5562 GCA_035693605.1 Binatia bacterium | reverse complement strand
CCGAGCCTGTAGCTGTCTGGGAAGTGCCTCAGGCTCTTCATCATCTCTGTGCTGTAAAGCGAGTCCGCTACACCCGGAAGTTAATAACGCTAGCCCGGCGAGCAGAGAAAATGTTCGTATTATCACGGCTGTTTTACTTCGGCTAAACGCACTTTGGGATGGGCGCGCAAAACCTCGAGTGTCTCCCGAATTCGCGCAGGTCCTCCGCGATCGTCTCTGGCTAAAGCTAAAGTGTAGACGGCCATCGGCGTTGGCCCTGCCACGATCGTCGCCCCGGTGCTACTTAGCAAGGTCCTAATTTCCCGCTCGGTTATCTCGTCAGCAAAAACCACTTGAAGATGCACTTGAACCTCCGCCGGACCGCTGCCCGCGTCCGATAGTGTCCGATAGAGTGACAAAGGAGCGACCGAAGCCTGCCATATAGTAGACGCGGTTAGTAGGACAATCACCGCAGTCTGCGCGGCCAATGCCCAACGAAACAAGGACGGCGTCTCCTGGAAATGACGGCGGATTTTTTCGATCCACTCGCGGACGTGAATTCGCCGGCGCTCCGGAGCAGCCGAGGTGTTTGCACGGTCGATGCGCTCCATGAGACGCGCGAAATGATCCGGTGACGGCGACCACGCTCCCGCTTTGGCGCTGCGGACCGCCGTGGCGATGGACTGACATCGCGCGACCTCGTCCGCGCAGCTCTGACAACTCAGAATGTGGCGCGCCACCGATTCGTGTTCGTGACTATCCAGAGTGCCGTTGATGTACCAGGGCAGGATCTCCCACACTTTTTGGTGCCGGTTCCCATGGGATTCATCACTCGGGTCTCGCATATTGTTCAGTTCCTTCTTCTGATCATGATCTTTTCGACCAAGCAGCGAACATTGAACCCAGCCGTCGGCGGGCATGCGACATTCGGGACTTCACAGTGTTTACAGGACACCCAACAATTTTTGCGATCTCCGCGTATGACAGGTCGTGATAGTAAGTTAGCTCCACAACCGCCCCTTGCTCAGGAGGCAGGTTGTCGATGGCCTGCGCCACAGCGCTGGCCAACTCGCGGTGGGCCCAGGCATCCTCAGGGCCGCTGGGCTCGAATCCGTATGGCTCCGCCTCTCGGACCTCGGTATCGAACCTAGCCGACCGTGCGCGGGCCTTGAGCGCCTTGTTGTAAGCGATACCCAGTATCCAGGTTGAGAGTCGCGAGGTTCCGTTAAAGCGCGACGCGGTTTCCCAAACCACCATCATCACGTCATTCAGTGCTTCCTCAACGCTTTCTCGCTGGCGGATTAATTTCCACAAGTAACGGTAGACGACCGGCGAATAGCGGTGATAGAGAGTCTCGAACGCTTGGCGATCTCGTCTGACCACGCGCCGAATAAGTTCCAGATCGTCCTCTGAGGCGGAGGGTTGCATGGGGGTCCTTCGATGCGTGAGCTGGCCCACCGTGGGACCATTCGCTCCCGCATGCACAGGGACCCTCAATGTAGGGTAAAGGGGTTGCTCCAGCAAGTAAAAGATTCGTAGATGGCCGTTATCTCATGCAATGCAATAGATGGCCTGCTACTTTACCCCCTGTCTTGCTCGCTCGGTTTCCATGTCTACCGCGTATATCCCTGAAACGGACGCTTAGGTTCACTATCAATATGAGAAATATTTCCGCACTGACGCCGTCCACACTTCACGCTATTTGACTAGACAGGGTGGCGGGCAAGAGTTGTTGACCGAAGATCCAGAAAGTATATTCAGGACCTCAGTACGAACCAAAGGACCCTGGTCTTCTTCGAACGCGACAAATGTTGTGTGCGTTTCAAGACCACAGCGAATACCGGAGCAAATCATGACTTCAGCTAAACTGTCGGCGAAGTGGCGGAAGATCCCAGCGGCGAGTTTAGCCGCTGTAATCATCGTGGCGGTGCAGTCGCTGGGAGCCGGCTGGGTACAGGAACCTGCGCAACCGCGGATCGACGAGGAATTCGCCAAGCAGGAAAAAATCTACCTCAGACGGGGTGCCGGTAGCTACGTCGCCAACCGAGGGCTGACGAGCTACGCCGAGGTTCTTCCCACCGGCTTCTGCGCCGCGCTCGGCAGGCTCGACAGTTCGGCCCGATGGCTGGATATCGGCGCGGGCGAGGGGCAGGCCATACTCGACTACTTCGCACCGCAACGGGATGCCGCGCCTGAAAAGTGCGGCGGCTCCGGCGCCAAGGCGCGCGTGGTCGCGATTTCCATCGAGGATCGCCGGACGGACAAATGGAAGCAGCAGGCCGCGAGCCTTGCCGATGGCCATATGCGATACCTCTCCGGCAAGCGTCTGAGTCAATATTCGCCCGAGGAGCTTGGCAAATTCCAGATGATAACCGACGTGTTCGGCGGCTTCACTTACACGGACAATTTGTCCCGCTTCGTCGGGAATGCGCTGAACCTGTTGGAGATCGGCGGCGCCTTCTACACAGTGTTGTCGAGCGTGCATCTAGAGGATGGCAAGGACAAACTCGGCACCTGGTATCGGACGGAACTGGTGGATGCAGCGAGCCGTCCCATGACCGTGTGCTCCTGGCTCAAGCAGACCACCTGCACAAAAGTCACCTGCGAGTCGAGGAGCGACTGGGACGAGCCGAGCGAGCTGATTACCATTGACAAGGTTTGCAGCGGCGTCTCGGTCCCGCGCACTAACCTGGTGGAATACATGGCGGGGACTCCGCCCGGCAGGCGCTTCCAATTGGAGCCGTAGGCCGGTGGAATCTGCGCCCAACTTGGCCCAGCCACTACGAACGGATGAGGACGGTGGGTAGCCGACTGGAAATCGTGTTGCGACTCAAACCAACTTGGAGTAGACCCCGGTCGTGATCTATGGACAGAACTGATATGCCAGCCAGTTTGGTACAACGAATCGCCCTCAATGTGCTCGGCGTTGCTGACGATGAAATTCCGTCTGAGGTCGTGGAGCGTACCAAGGCGCTGATCCTCGACTCCATCGGCTGTGCTTTGGCCGCGACCGAGGAGCCGGCATTCGCACGCGCGTCGCGCGTTTTTGCACAACTCGGCGGCAACCCGGACTGCACTGTGATTGGTTCATCCCGGCGGGTTAACCTTCCGCAAGCCGTGTTGCTGAATGGAATTTTGATCCGCTCGCTGGACTTGAACGACGCCTACATCGGTCCCGGACAGATGGGACATCCGAGCGACAATATCGCGGTGGCGCTTTCGGTTGGTGAAAAGTTTCGCGCTTGTGGATTGAGCGTGATCGCCAGCGTGGCGCTCGGCTACGAGATTTACTGCCGCATACAGGACATCATTCCGGCTCGTGCCACCTGGGATCACACCACCGCATCGGCATTGGCGGCGCCGTTGATCGCCGGCCGGTTGATGGGATTGAACGCGGAGCAGCTTGCCCAAGCGGCTGCGCTGTCGGCGACGCATGGCAACACGCTCGCGGTCGTGCGCACCGGTCAGCTGGCCAATTCCAAAGCGTGCGCCAACGCCATGGTGGCATCCCAAGCGGTATTGTGTTCACTCTTTGCCGCCGAGGGCATGACCGGTCCGCTCGGGGTAATCGAACACCGGCGCGGGTTGAGCACGGGCATGCTCGCCGGGGCAAAATTGGATCTACTCACCGAACCGATCGGCGAACGTTATCGAATCATGACCTCCGCGATCAAAGCGTATCCTTGTATCGGCACTGCCCAGACCATGGTCGCCGGCGTGCTGCAAGCGCGCGACGGCATCGCCGATCCGGCGCGGGAGGTTCAGCGCGTCGAAGTGGTGATGGCCGATATTCCGATCGTCAACGCTCAAGTGGCGGACCAACAACGGCGCTACCCGGCAAGCCGCGAAAGCGCGGATCATAGCTTCTACTATCTTGCGGCAGCGGCGCTTTCGGATGGCGAGATTTCCGAAGCGCAATTCGCCCCCGGGCGCTGGCTCGAACCCGAAATGAGAGGAGCGATGGCGCGAGTTTCGGTCCGCACCGACGCCAGTTTGAACAAGTACACGCCCGGCAGCTACCCGGCGGTGGTGAAACTGATTTTGCAAAGCGGCGAGAGCCGGGAAGTCGAGGTGATTTTTCCCAAAGGTCATCCCGACAATCCCATGTCGCCGGCTGAAGTCGAGGCCAAATTCCGCGCCTGTGCGCATGGGAGAGTGCCGTCGGCACGCCAGGAGAAAGTGATCGGCAAAGCGCGCGAATTGGATAAACTCGCGTCCGTGGCCGCGCTGATGGACGATCTGGCACAAGGCGAAACCGGCTCGAATCAGCGTTGAACGGCGCATTTTTACCAGCGAGCCGGCCATGCCGCCAACCGCGATTTGGTTCTGGCCGTGGTGCGCGGCATGGCCGGTGGAATCCGAGAGGCGAAGCAACGGAAGTCTGAAATGACAACTTTCCCAAAAAACTATCTCGAAGTGCCGGAAGAGGAAGCGGCGAATAGCTACGAATTGCTGGTCAGCCGCGGTGATCAAGCAGGCATGGAATTCGCCGCCGCTTCGCTTAAACTCAAGCCCGGTGCGGCCCCGACATTGCCAAAGTTCGCGACTGGTCGTATGCTCGCGACGCGTAAAATAGCGCGACGCGCAATGACTACCGCGATGGCGCGAGCTATCGTCAAAACTTAAATCATAATCGATGGAGGTGTTTATGCCGGTTAAGCGTATCGATGTCAGCGGGCACCCGTCTGTAAAAGGAATTGTCGGTCGCGGCAAGCACGACAATCTACTTTTTAACTCCGCTACCTCTCATGTCTGGATTCACAATAGCCCTGCGGGTGACAAAGGTCCGATGCACAGACATACCGCGGATCAAACCTTCTACGGTCTAGAGGGCGAATGCTGGCTAAATTTCCCGGATGGAACGCGGCAGTCAATTACTCCTGGCGTCTTGGTCGTGATTCCCAAAGGACAATATTACCAGCAGGAAGCGCCGAGCCACACGGGTTATGTATTCTTGGGAACGAGGGCCGAAACCTATGAAAACTCCCGCTTTGGCCCCGAAGGGCAAGAGATCAAGGCGGGTGGTAAAGCACCGATGGATTAGCTGCGCATGTGATTAGCCTGCGATGCTGGCTCAAGCAACCGTACCGCCTTCAAATCACCAAGCACTAGCGGCCTCGGCAGCGGTTTGCTCGTACGCTAAATCGCATTCAGCGATCAATGTGGCCGTCATTCTATGGTTGAATCTTATTACTTTTCAAAGTAGCGCGGTTACCACGGCAGCGGAGAATATCAATAGTAAAGATCTGACCGGATGTCTGCCGACCGATGTCCGCCGACTGATGATTCAGTTACTTCACACCGCAGTTGCTTTCTTAGGCACACTAGCCCTCTTTGGGGCTTACGCAATTTCACGCGAACCGCTTGACGCTCTGTGGAATGCACACATGTATGCAGGTACTTCTGAAGCGTACTACGACGGAAAGGAATTCGTTCAAAGTCGTCCTCTCAGAGAGGCGTCATTCGAGAGCGCCGATGGGCGGCCCGGGACAGTATGGCCGTCAAACAAAGGGATTCGAGTAGACGATCTAAGAGAAACTCGCTTTTGGGGTATTTTGCGATCGGGTGGTTGGCGAATGGAAG
>DASSGE010000400.1:0-4317 GCA_035693605.1 Binatia bacterium | reverse complement strand
GAAGTGCACCCACATCGGATGCGTTGGATTGGTCAGCCGGCCGTGAGCAAATGTTTCACCGGCAAGCAGATAGCTGAACTCGTCGTGAATCTGCGGTTGTGGGATGCCCAGCCACAATCCCATGATAATACAACCGGCTAGCGCGAAAAGTCCTACATAAATTACCGACAAGTGTTTTGAGGATGTGACGGCAATCGTTTTTGCAACGAGTTGATGAACTATAATGAGTGCTGATTTCATTACGGAGCGCGTCCTTTAACCTTTTCGAGTGTGGACGACCCCACCCCGAAGCCCGGCCGCACGACTGCAATTTTAAACCAACAGAAAAATAAAATCAGGATTTTTTAGACTTTGAGGATTGCGCTTTTAAAGCGGATTACCGAGATTCTGCTCAAAAACGACTACGATCCGATAGCTTAGTAGTAGGCATCCGGTAAGTAATACCTGGCTCCCCTTTGTGGATGCTTACCGGAAACTTCTGCTTACGCCCACACCAGAGATGCACAGCCTTTTCAATATCGTCGGCAACTTAACGTAACTATGGGAGATGTTCAAGGAATCCCTGGAAAACGTATATATCTTTGCGTATCCGACGAACCGGACAGCCCGTTCCAACGTTGGCTAAAAGCAAACCGGCGAAATCCGGGTCAAAATCCCGTGCTTCCAAAATGGGTAGCCGTTCCTAATCGACGACGCTTGCCAGACCTCTCACTGCCGGTGATTGGGCACCACTCGCCCCGTTTGTAGCTCCCTACCACTTCTTTTTTGTCGAATTGTACGCAAGCTCAATACATCTTAGTCGAGAGGGTTACCCGACTCTGAATATTGGGCTGTCTGGTGTTCACCGGCGTCAAGTCACCCTGCAGTTGATTCCCATCAACAATTTTCGGCAATTGCGTCGCCAGTCCGTGCTACCGTCTGGCAAGGCGCAAGAAGTAGATCAGCGGTGGAAACATATTGGAAACGACAATCGGAAAACGGCCATCTGCAACATCAATTTCGTCGGCAACTAACCGTTAATCAGTAGGTCCTTCACAGAGGGGGCGACACGGAGATTTTCAGTCTCCTGCTGCTAGCGGGCCTATCTATGACCTCGGCAAGCGCGGACGCGTAATCTTCCAGTTTTCCTGGTCTCGGAGTATGTTGATCTGCGGTTGGGTGTTGATGACCGCTGGTAAATAATAATGATGCGACGGATCGTACTTTTGATGGTAACCGCGATGTTGCTGCTGAATGGCGATTTGGCAGACGCGCAGCAGCCCAGGAAGATTCCGCGCATCGGATTTCTCTTCACAGGTTCCAAGGATCAACCCCATCTCGAATCATTCCGCCAGGGACTAGCGGATCTCGGTTACGTCGAGGGCAAAAATTTCGCCATCGAATACCGCTATGCCGAGGGGAAGCCCGCGGCGCTGCCGGTGCTCGCGGCGGAACTCGTCAGTCTAAAACTCGACGTGATACTTACGACAACCATACAGGCCAGCCGCGCGCTGCTCCAGGCAACTAACACGATTCCAATCGTCGCAGTCGGCATTGGCGATCCGGTCGTCGACGGTCTGGTGAAAAGCCTGGCGCGCCCAGGTGGCAACATCACCGGTCTGTCAAATAGCACGGGCGCCGGTTTATGGGGTAAGCAGTTGGAGCTGCTCAAAGAAGCTGTCCCCAGAATTAACAGTGTGGCGATGCTTTGGAACATCGACGCTGCCCAGCTGGCAAGCGTGGCAATCGGCGACGCAAAGACAACGGCCAAGGCGCTTGGGATACAGCTGCGCCTTTTCGAGATCAAGAGCAACGCAGATATCGACCGCACCTTCGACGATTTACAACAGCGCCGCGCTCATGGCCTTCTTATGACCGCCGGCCCGGTGATGACGCGAAACTCGAAGCGGATGGCCGTGCTCGCCGGCAAGTCTCGACTGCCCAGCATGTATAACTCGCGGCAATTTGTCGAAGACGGCGGATTGATGTCCTACGGCGTCAATTTCGCAGACCTTTACCGGCGCGCCGCTAGCTATGTCGATAAAATCCTCAAAGGGCGGCAACCCGCTGATCTACCAGTCGAGCAACCCATGAAATTCGAGCTGTTTGTCAACTTGCGCACCGCCGAGCAGATCGGCGTGACCATTGAACCGAATGTGCTGGTGCGGGCGGATCGGGTGATTCGCTAAGCCGACAAGCCGCAGAAGGAACACGCGCTAAAGTCCTGGCGAGCGAGTCTGGTCATCGGCGCACAGCAACTGAGCCGGCACAGGAATGATCCCCGTATCACTATCGGTCGTCAACTATCTCAATTCAAACGTTTGACGCGGCTGTGACCTTGCTGATTCTCCCGATTCGAACACATAGGGTCATATGTTCTGCCAAAGTTGTGACAAAACAGGATTGAGCCGATGGAATACAGTTCAATCCTGGCGTCACTCGATCACTTTACCCGGCCGAGCCACGACACCGTAACTTACGATCAAGAAAGTCGTCGGTGGAAAAGATCCGGTGATTCGCGCTATTCTATCCGAGGCCGTCGATCCAACGCCGATTCCTAAACCTTAAGCTTTTCGGCTTCCAGGTGTGTTGATACTTTCGTCCTTCTTCCCGACGGGATCTTCCGCGAGTCTTCTCTTTTCGCACGTTGGACACAACTGCGTCTCGCCCATACAAATACAGCAACCAAAGTCTTTTTTAGTGGGGCCATCTAGTCTTGTACACGAATGCCCGCACTTAGTTCCGACATCAAGGCTAGGCGAATTTTTATCCATAAAGGTTTCCCCTTAAAAGAGAGATTCAACCAGTATACGAACTCTACACCCAGCGCACCCACCGAGTAAATTATAATCATAATCCCGCGCGATAACTTCGTATTGATCCCACGTTTTAGCCCAAGGGAAGATTTCCGGGCAGAGTCTTTCTTTATCCTGGGCGATCACCTCGAAGATCTGGCCGAATGCGATCGAAACTCGGATTTACGATCGAAAGCAACGATATTTGTCCACTGGGAGGACCAGAACTAGGCTGAGATTGAACTGATCGACGCGACACGGTGAGCAATAAAGAGCAGAGCCAAGTCAAGCAACATCTCCGTCGCGGCTCCATAGTTTTGCTGCCCATGACGGCCGGAGACATATCGCAGGCCCAATGGTGAGTCAAATTGCTATTTCACTCGATTGCACCGCGCTCCTGTCATCGAGTCAAAATATTACTCCCAAAGCGCGCAAACTGTGTCCTCAGTCGGTTGTCGGCGTATGTCACAACAAAATCGTGTATCGTTTTTAGACCGCGGAAATGGATTGAGTCCCGAGACTGAAACGATATTAGTCCCGCGCGGCGGCGGTTTCCAGCCACCCTCGCCATCGGCCCGTGGTTAATGCCAATTAATATTATTGAACCGACTCGAAGAACCTGAGTTAAATTGGAGAATTCTCAGCCCCGAGGTGGCATCGTAGTTGCTGCGCTTCTTACCCAGAAGGAGGAGCAAGCTATGGGATTGTTATTAGCACTCGTGAAAGGAAAGTTGCTACAAACGGCTCTTGGCCGTTTCGGCGGGGCTGCAAATGCCGGCCGATCGAGAGGCGGTCTGTTCGGTATGTTGATCGCTGGCGCAGCAGCCATGTTGATCAAACGTGCGTTTCGCCGCTGGTAAGAATCAGCGCCGGAAGTTCAACAACATCACAGTTTCGGTACACTGAGAAAGTCACGACGCCCTATTCGAAAAAGAGCCGGCACCGAGAACCCGGGGGGTCCAGCTTCGGGACCACCAGCAATGGGGCAATCACCCGTTCTTGGCAAAAACAGCTCGAGAGAACGGCTCCGGCGACACCAGGAGTGAATTGTATTCTATTTTATAGCATAGACGTAAATCTGCTATCCATTAACGGCGACGGGATGACTGTGTAGTACGTCGCTCAACATCCCGCCGCATTTCCATAAGTTCTGGATAGCTCGTATCAACGACCAGCCGAGCAAGCTCCAACCCGAAAAGTACCGCGACCTCCTGGTCCGCTAGCTCGAAGCTCTCAAGGTTGAAACGCATCAGCTCCACTACGGAACCGTTGGAACGTTGAAAGAGGACGGCGCCCGCAAGGGTCCAATACTGGGTGTAAGGTGGACCTGGAACAGCACTACCCGAAATCCAAAATCCGTTGTGTTGGATCATGCTTGTTGTCTTCTTGA
Source organism: Binatia bacterium (assembly GCA_035693605.1). Taxonomy (GTDB): domain Bacteria; phylum Desulfobacterota; class Binatia; order UBA9968; family UBA9968; genus DP-20. The sequence continues at coordinate 153 of DASSGE010000400.1, read as the reverse complement.
GGTTCAATACATTTTGCCGAATCGTTTTGGGGATCGTTCACCAACCTTGAAACATCATAGCCGTCCATCAATTCTGCGGGAAATGGTTTCAATAGGCTTAGAGCATGATCGATCTCGCCACCGGTAAGCCATTCGAGCGCATCATAATCGTTT
>DASSGE010000399.1:0-9368 GCA_035693605.1 Binatia bacterium | reverse complement strand
CTTTGACGCGGAAGCTGCGGAGATCGCTCAGGAGACCGGCAAAGACGCCGAGATCGTCTTTCTTGGGCAGAAATTTATAAACCAGCATGATCGACGGATACAGCGAGGTGACGTCGCAGTGGAGCACGTGATTGGCGGTGCCTTGATGCTCCATGCCGGTGAAACCGCCGATGACAGTGCCGACTTTGTCCGGATAAGGGACCGAGTGGCGCTGGTGCAGGTACTCGCGCAGGAATAGCGCGTCGATTTTCGTCGCGTTGCCGCGCAGCGGGATGTTCTGATAGCTGAATGGAAATATCTGCGCCTCGACAAAGTAGCTAGGAGACAGGATCTCCGAAATCGCGCGGTTCTCGCGCACGTCGTCGAGGGCATCGCGAAATAACGTGTCGGGATCATGGTCGAAGTACCAGCTGATCTTGTCGCCGGGCACGTAGGTCCGCTCGGCGTTGGCGATGCCGAAATGGCGCGCGATGTCTTTCAAGCCGAAACTCTCGAGCTCACGGGTGGCGACATCGTAGTGCTGGGCGAGAATCCAGGTGTCGATGATATGGCGGCCGAAGATTTCGTATTTGCGATAGGTGATTGTCCGTTCGGCCATCTGCATGCGCGATGCATGGCCGTTCAGCCGCGAGCCGTCACGACCCAGGTTGAGCGCGATTCTATGGCGCTTGGCACGCGCTTCGAGGTATTCCAGATCGAAGCGGAAAAGATTGTGGCCCTCGATGACGTCCGGGTCGCGCTGCTGGATTTCCGTTACCAATTCGTGGAGCATCTCCGCTTCGCCGTAATCCTTGCCGGAAATCAGCCGCTCCCACCCAGTGGAGTCGGACAGGGCGATGGCGGCGACGCAGTCGGTTTCGCGTGCCGCATTGGAGAAATTGAAATCGCTCTGGCAATAGGTTTTGATGGTGACCTGCAAGCGTTTCAATTCGCGGAAGGTCATGCCGAGAAAATGGGTCCTGCCGGAGAGCAAAAGAAACTGCTGCAACGGATCGCTGAAATACCAGTAAGGCGCATCGCCGGCAGAAGGGGTCTTGCCGGTCGTCTTTTGCAGATAGAACCTCGCGTCGTCTAGCTGTTTCAAATCGGCGAATAGTGCCAATCGGTTGAAGGCGCCGCTGCCGGCGAGGTTTTCGATTTGCGCTTCGCCTTTCCATCCGCTCAGTGGCTCGTCGCCTTCGAGCAGCATCAGTGGCTGGAAAGCGGCTGTCTCGTTCCGCAAACTCTCGCCGTCGCGAAGGAAGATTTTCACGCCAGCGGCGCGGTCGATCTCGTACGCGACGGCGCCCGGCGTGGGATCATGCCCGAACAGGACTTCATTTTTCTGAAATAGCGGGAGCAGGTGTTGCCGTTGTGCGTGCATTATATCAGCGCCGACTATAGCAAACTGGCGCGGCTTCGCCCACCCTGAGTTGCATCGATCTTTGGCGCGTGGCCGGAGATTTTTTCCGCCCATGGCGCTTTTCACTAGAGGGTTTGGGCCGGGATATGGTAAATTATCGGACACATGGATGCTCTGAATTTCGATAGCCGGCCAAGCCTACGCAGTCCGATCTTGGTGCTCGCCTTTGCCGGCTGGAGCGATGCCGGCGCGTCGGCGACAACCGCGTTGCGTTATCTGGTCGATAACCTGATGGGCAGGAAGTTCGCCAGCATCGATGCCGAAGAGTTTTACGACTTTTACCGCCAACGGCCGGTCGTGCGATTGAATGAGGCCAAGGAACGCGAGATCCGCTGGCCGTCATTTGATTTTTACCACGGCGCCGGCATCGGTATCGAAAAGGATTTTATTTTCGGTATCGGCGCCGAGCCTCATTTGCGTTGGCGCACCTTCACCGAGACCATGCTGCGTTTCGCCAACGAGTGCGCCGTCGAGATGGTCGTGACCTTGGGCGCCTATCTTGATGAAGTGCTTTACACGCGGCCGGTGCCGCTGACCGGATACTCCACCGATGCCAAATTGATGGACGAGCTCGATCTCACACCTTCCCGTTATCAGGGGCCCACCGGCATCGTCGGTGTGTTGACTGACGCGTGCCGTCGGAGCAACGTGGCGAATCTGAGCATCTGGGCGTCGCTGCCGCATTATCTCAATGTTTCGCCCAATCCACGCGGCAGCCTGGCGCTGCTGTTGCGGATGAACCAATGGCTCGGCTTGCGCGTTGACACGACGCCGTTGGAACGCGCCGCCGCAGATTTCCAAGCCAAGATCAATGAAGCCGTCAACGCCGACCCAAAACTTTCCGCTTTTGTGCGTGAACTTAAGAAACGCGAATTCGAACAGTGAAACTTTCCGTCCTGGTCCCGGTTTACAACGAAGAGCGCACGCTGGAAGAGGTTGTCGGGCGGGTCTGTGCTTTCCCGGTTAACAAGGAAGTGATTCTCGTCGATGACGGTTCCAATGACCGTAGTGGTGAAATTCTCGAACGACTCGAACAGGCCAATAAAGCGGCGAACGATCCGCTCAATCAGATTCGAGTTTTTTTGCAGCCTTGCAATCAAGGCAAAGGCGCCGCGCTCAAGACCGCTCTCAGCCATGCCACCGGGGATGTGATCCTTATTCAAGACGCTGATTTGGAGTACGATCCAAAAGATTATCCGGTGCTATTGGAACCGATTCAATTCGGCTTGGCTGATGTGGTCTATGGCACAAGGTTCGCCGGCGGGGGGGCGCACCGGGTGCTGTTCTTCTGGCATTCGCTGGGCAATCGCTTTTTGACGCTGCTCTCTAATATGCTGACGAATTTGAACTTGTCCGATATGGAAGTCGGCTACAAGGTTTTCCGTGCCGAAGTTTTGAAAGGAATAAATCTACGGTGCAACCGTTTCGGCTTCGAGCCCGAGATAACCATGAAGCTGGCCAAAAAGCGCTGCCGGTTCTATGAAGTACCGATCTCCTACCACGGCCGTACCTACGAGGAGGGCAAAAAGATCACCTGGAAAGACGGCATCGCGGCACTGTATTACATGATTCGCTTCAAGTTCTCCGATTGAGTGGGAGTGAAAAAAAAGGGCGCAGCATGCTGCGCCCCTACAGAAATCCCAGTTTACCCGGTTACTAGCCTCTCGCGCCCTCGTTCCACAATTCGTCCATATAGTCGCGTAGCGCTTCCTTGAGCGGGAATCTGGGCGCATAACCCAGTTCCGCTTTGCTGACGCTGATGTCCATCGGGATGCTGCGGCTCTTATCGGCGACGCTGCTGCCGCTAACCTTCACTTCGAGTTTGGGCGCGACTTCGCGCACCACTTGGGCCAGTTGCTCGGCGCCATGGACCGCGCCGGTGCCGGCGTTGTAGATACGTTGTTTGGGATTTTGCGCTTGGCAAGCGAGCAATAGTGCGAGACCGACATCTTTGCCGTAGACATATTCGTTGGGACCGTAGGTTTTGGCGTCAATCGTGATCGGATCGCCCTTGATCATCGCCAACGCCAGATCGCGCATGACCATGCCGACAGTGGAGCCGCCGACATAGAAGCCGCGACCGAAGACGCCGCCCGGGCGGATGATGATCGTGTCGAGGTTGTACATGCTCGTGTAGGCATGGACCAAATGCTCGGAGCAGACCTTTGTGGTTGCGTAAAGATTGTGGCCGCCGATGGGGTGAATCTCTTTCACCAGATTGTCGGTGATTTTGCCGCGTTCGTACACGCCGAAGGTGCTGACGTAGACCACCCGGCGCAGTTTTCTTAGCCGTGCCGCTTCGAGAATATTGATCGTGCCGAGAATATTGTTGGTGGCGCCGGTGTAAGAGTTTTCCTGAACCCGGCCGCCGATCAAACCCGCGGTGTGAACCATGGTGTCGACGTTGAATTTTTCCAGCGCGGTGAGCAGCGCCGGCAAGTCGAGCATATTGGCGGCAACCACATCGGCTTTATCTTTGCCAACGACTGTGGCGATGTAGTCACGGTTGGGCGATAGATCGAACAGCACGACTTTGTGGCCGGCATCGACCGCTTGACGTGCCGCGTGAGCGCCGATCAGACCGGCGCCGGTAATGAGAATGTTCATGGTGCCTCCTCGATTCTATTGAAGATGATTCGAATTACTTAATGCCTAATTCCTGATTCACGTCGCGCTGCAAGCCGAAATCGAAGATCTTCGTTGCCGGCACCGGCTCCTTAAGCTTGAGCACTTCGGCGTCGGCGCGGAGAAATTCTTCGATCTCCTTGTCGGTGGGTATGCCATTGGTCGTAAATGCCGGACGCGCCAGGCGGTAGGATTCGAGCGCCACGGCGAGGTCGACATTGAGAAACTTGGCCAAAACTTCGGCCGTGCCGCGTTCGTTTTCGAATAAGTACCGGTGCGCTCGGGAGCGGGCGCGCAAAATCCGCTTGACCAGCTCGCGTCTCTCGCGCACGAGCCTGTCCGAGAAGGCCAGACCGTTTTGTAAATTAGCCACGTCCTCCAGGGTGCTGCCGTGAATGCGCAGCTTGAACTTATCGCGCGCCACGATCACCGTCGGCGGTGATAGGGCTACTAACTGAACCACACCGCTCAACAGGCTCTGCAGTTGGGCTGGTACATCGCCGCCGATCACCACCGTAATATCTTTGTCGGGATCGAGACCGGCTTTTTGCAGCAGACGAAGAGCGGCGAGATGTTGCGAGCCGCCGAAGGTGGTGGTGCCGAAAGTTTTACCTTTGAGCTCGGCCAGCGATTTGATTTCCGGCTTGGTCACCAGCCAAAATAGGTTTTTCTTTAGACTCTGCGACAACACTTTTGCCGGCAGATCGCTGCGCTCCGCGGCCCGGATCAACGTGCCGACATTGTTGATCGCATGGGCGTCGCCGCTGAGTAGGGCTGTTACACCGATGTTGCCGCGCACCTGGACGACATCGGCGAGCAGCCCTTCTTGGCGAAAGAAGCCGCGTTCCTGGGCGATGTAGAGATCGACCGAAGCGATACTGCGGCTTGGGTAGGTGATGACGATGCGTTCGAGGGGCGACTGCGCGTTAGCCGTTGCGCCGTTAAGCAGCCCGACCAGCCAGCCAAAGACAAAGACAAGAGGTTTCATTTGGCCCTCGAATTTAGTGGAATCATTGTGGATGTCAACCGAGTCCAGCCCGACGGTGACATCTCTTGAAACCGCGCCAGAAGTTACAGTATACAAAAGGAAACAAGGAGGATCGATCTCATGAAAGTAAAGCAAATCTATCATATCGGCTTACCCTGCAACGACTTGGAGCGCGGCGTTAAGTTTTACACCGAAGTCCTGGGCATGAAATGCACCAAAATCGGCTACGACACCGAGAGCGGCGGGCCTTACAAAGAAAAATATGGCATGTTCCCCAACATCGCGCGGCTGTTCATGGAAGACGGCATGTGTTTGGTGTTATTCCAGCGGCCCGAAGAGGTCGAGCGCGGCGATTTTGACGAGGGCACCTCGCATCTAGCGCTAGAAGTCAGCTCGGAAGATTTCGACAAGGCCACTGACGAACTCAAGAAAGCCGGCGTGAAAGTGTCGATCGATAAACCCGTAGTCCGGCCGACCGGCAAGGCGATCTACTTCTACGACACTGAACAGAATTACATTCAGCTCTGGTCGCGGCCGTAGGGAGTTGCCAGAGGTCAGAAGTCGGTTACCAGAAGACTTCAACCGTAGCAGTGTTGGAGCCTTTCATTCCCCGAGTTTCCTCGACGAACGGTTCAGGGAGCTCGGGGAATGTCTTTTTGGCCGTCGGCGAGTCGTTTCGCCGAGGTGAGAAATCCGGTATGGGCGACCATGCGATGCTGCGGCCGCGCGCTCATGCCTCTAAAGTGCCAGAAGCGCATCAAGGTTTCGCTGGTTTCGATGCAGGCAAAACGTTTGTCGTCGCGCAGCGCATCGACCAGGCTTTTCACTTGTAGCACGGTCGGTAGATAGCAAAGCAAGATGCCGCCGGGCCGAAGCACCCGCCAGGCGCGCTCGATGACGTGCCAGGGCTCGGGCAGATCCAGGACGACACGGTCGATGTCGTTTTCATCCAGGTCGGTGGCGATGTTGCCGAGCTTAATCGTCCAGTTCGGCGCTGGTCCGAAGTAGCGCGCGACGTTTTGCTGCGCCATTTCGGAAAAGTCTTCGCGCAGCTCGTAGGAAATCAATTGTCCATTGCCGCCGATTGCGCGCAGCAGAGCCATGCTCAGCGCGCCGGCGCCGACGCCGGCCTCGACGACCCGCGCGCCGGGAAATAGATCGGCCCAGATCAAAATCGGTCCCAGGTCTTTGGGATAGACGACCTGCGCGGTGCGCGGGAGGTTGGGAATCAGCTGCGGCAGACTTGGGCGAAAGACTAGAAACGGCTCATTTAAAGAAGATCGCACGACGATACCCTCTTCGTGACCGATGATTTCCTCGACGGCGATCTTGCCGCCGCGGATGGCGATCGGGCGCCGTTGATCGAGACGCGCGAGATATTCGCGGTCTTTGCGGTCGAGCAAAATGACCGGTTCGTCGGCGGCCAGTGGGCCTCTGCGATAGTTGCTGTCCATTTTTAGTTCTTGCTTAATTGTGAATAGGTACTACGAGACCCGAGTGTATCCGGGCAGGTAATACCCGAATAGCAAAGGCACTAAGCTCGCAAAGACCGGAGAGCTGAGGCCGAAATTCAATCGTGAAATATTTATCACTTTCGTGCTGACCTTGGCGTACCTGCGGGAGGCAATTCCGAATCCGATTTACTTGATGGTGTAGCTGCCCAAACCCTGACGGTGGAGTTCGGCGACGAGCTCGCGGACTTCCTGTGAACGATTGAGATCGCCGACCAGAATGGCATCGGGGGTGTCGACAACGACAGCATTGTCGATTCCCAACAGCACGACCAGTCGCTCGGGCGAATGAATTAGACAGTTTTTCGCACCGACCTGCACCCAGCGGCCATTGCCGGCATTGCCGTGAGCGTCTTTGCCCATCATGCGATGCACCGCAGACCAACTGCCGACATCGCTCCAACCGAAGTCGGCCTCGACTGAAACCACTTTGCCCTCGGCGCCAGCATTTTCCAAAACCGCAAAGTCGATAGAAATATTTGGCATCTTGCCATACTCGCGGCTAATGGTCCGCCGCAGTGTCGGGCTCGGATTGGCTATGCTTCTTCCCGCCGCTGCTCTGCCGATACGGCGGAGCGCTGCGCCGATAGCTGGCTGATAGCGATTCAAGAGTTCCAATAACAGGGCGGCCTTCCAGACAAAGATGCCGCTGTTCCACAGCGAGCCTTGGCGCATGAGTTTTTTGGCAGTCGCTTCGTTGGGTTTTTCGGTAAACCTTTTGACTTGAAAAGCGCCGCCGGAACGGGCCAGTTGGCCGTTTTTCATAATGTAGCCATAGCCGGTTTCCGGATAATCAGGACGAATGCCGATAGTGATCAGGCGGTCGTGTTTTTTCGCGAGCGCGACAGCCGACTTGAGCGTGCGTTGGAAACCTTTCACGTCGGCTACCCAATGATCGGCGGGAAGCACGACCATCACGCCCTTGGGATCTCGTCGTATAACCTCCAGCGCTGCCAGGCCGATGCAGGGCGCGGTATTTTTCCCTATCGGTTCGGCTAGGAAATTGTTTTTCGGCAGAGCCGATAGCTCTTTTCTTAAGGCACCGACCTGCTCGGCGACAGTGACCACCAAGGTCTGCTCGCGTCCGCCCAAGTTGTACACACGCTCGGCGGTTTCATCGATCAGGCTTTTGCGGCTCAGGATTTTCAATAGCTGTTTGGGGCGCTGGGCCCGGCTCAGGGGCCAGAAGCGCGTACCTTTGCCGCCGGCAATGATTACGTTGAAGCAGTGTTTATCCATTTGCTTGTGAGTTGATGAGCGCGGAAGTTAGTGTACGGTAGCCGACATGGGCGATCAAGCAGAAGGCGATGGAAACAAATTTTGGCTGTCTCCCGAAGGTGCGCCGGCGCTCCGTTTAGACCGTTTCGTGCGCCAATGTTTGCCCCACTTGTCGCGCCAGGAAATTCATCGAGCCATTGCTGAAAACATTTTTCGACTTAACGGACGGATTGCGCGTAAAGGCGATCGCGTCAACGCCGGTGATCGGCTCTCTTTTGTCGGACCGCTGGAATTGCTGGCCGATGCACCACCGCCGGCGCCGCAGCTGGCGATCCCGATCATTTACGAAGACGATTCGATTATCGCCGTCGACAAACCGGCGGGAGTGGCGACCCATGGATTTTCCGGCCGGGATGGCGCGACGTTGGCAAACTTTCTTGCCGCTCATCGCCCGGAGGTTTTGCACATCGGCAAGAGCCGCTGGGAACCCGGACTGGTGCACCGGCTCGATCGCGAAACCTCGGGCGTCGTCGTGGTTGCCAAAACCCAGGCCGCGTTCAAATCATTGCGCGAACAGTTTCGCCGGCGCGAAGTCAAGAAGATTTATCTAGCCTTGGTGTGGGGGCAACCGCTCGATCACGGCACGATCGACCTGGCGCTGGCTCATGATCACGGTGACAAACGGCGCATGGTTGTCGCGCGCCAAGCCGAACGCAATGCCGACCGCCGGATCTGGCGGGCGATCACCCATTATCGCATTGTTGGCAGTGCCCGCGGCACGAGCTTATTAGAGATCGAGATGGAGACCGGCGTGACGCACCAGATTCGCGTGCATCTATCGTCAAGTGGTTATCCGATTGTCGGCGATGCACTTTACGGGGCGGATTATCCGGAGGCATTCGGTCTGGCGCGCCATTTCTTGCATGCGTGCAGCCTGACATTACGCCATCCGGCGACAGGAAAGCTAATAAGTATCGATGCTGAGTTGGCAGTTGAGCTGCGCGAGGTTCTGCAGCGAATCGAAATGACAATTTAGGCGGCGCTGGCTTTGATGCCCTTGGCCTTGGCGCAGGGGCCGCAAAAGTTGTTGAGGGTGACGGTCTCCTCCACCCAACCATCATCGAGGTTGTGGCAGATCTTTCTGCATTCGAAGCAGATGAAGTACAAACCGTCGATGCTCTTGTTGATCTTTTCGCGATTGAGCACGCGGCCGCGCAGTTTGTCGATGCGAATACCGAGCAGCTCTTCGTAATTCTTCTTTATTTTGCGCCGTCCGGCTTCATCACTTGGAAGATCTTCGTCATCGGATTCGTCTTGGGTGCCGTCATCAATGTAGTCATGTGACCGATCTTTGGCTGGCCGACCTGCGCTTTTCTTCTTAGTTCGTGGCATTCGATTGGCACTCCGTGAAATTTGCTCCTGGCGGCTGCTGGTAAACGGGTCTATTTCATAATGAACGCAGCCAAGGTTGTCAATAGTGAGGTCGGAAAGAAGGCGCACAGCATGGCTTGCTCGCTGCCGACGTTCTCACCACGGCTGGATGAAAGTAGTTGACACATCCGTGCGATGCCTTGCCAGCTTACGCTCTTTAGGCGTAAAAGTCGTTAGTCGGTCATCCACACTG
>DASSGE010000398.1:0-6277 GCA_035693605.1 Binatia bacterium | reverse complement strand
CCGAGGCCGGTGCTGGGGTATCTTTGCGGCGTCGACTTATCGACCCGGAATTCTTCGAAAATATAGTTCAACGCCTCGGCGTTTATGCCAGGACCCGTGTCGGAGACAACGAGTTTGAGTGTGCCATCGTCGCAAGCGGCGGCGACTTTGATCTCGCCCGCTTCGGTGTACTTGGCGGCGTTGCTGAGCAGATTGAGCACTATCCTTTTCAACATCTCGCAGTCGGATTTCATCATCGGGATATCGGATGCCATTTCGGTGACTAGTTTAATGTTTTCGTCTTTGAGCATGGGCTCAACCATCTCCGTGGCGAAGCGCAGAACTTCTTCGAGCTTGAAGGTCTCGGCGTGAACTTCCATGCGACCCTCATCGGCTTTAGCCAAGTCGAGCAGATCCTTGATCAGACTCAAAAGGTGTTCGGAACTGACCACGACTTTTCGTAGATTGTCTTTCTGCAGTTGTTCAATCTTGCCTTCGGTTTTGCGCAGGACGATGTCGGTGAAGCCTTTAATGGAAGTCACCGGCGTGCGCATTTCGTGGGCGATATAGTTAAAAAATCGCACTTTGCTTTTAGTCGCAGCTTCGAGCTGCTTATTCTTCTCTCCCAGCTCTTGGGTGCGGTCTTCGACCTTTTGCTCCAAGTGGGTGTACGACTCCTGCAGCCTGTCGGCCAATCTATTGAATTCATCGGCCAGGCCCTCGAGCTCGTCGCCGGTCTTCAACACGATCCGACGGCTTAGGTTGTCGGCGAAGTGGGCAACGCCATCTTGCAAGATGCCGATGGGGCGCAGCACGCGGCGGGCCAAATAGATCGAAGCAATCAAGGCGAAACCCAGGCCGACAAGAAGCAGCGTCGCGGTGCGGAAGAGCGAGGCATAAATGGTTTCAACAACTTCCTCGAGAGGTCGGTCGACGACGATGGCCCAGTCCAAGCCGGGAACCAATGCAAAAGCGCTCAGGACATCTTTGCCTTGGAGATTGAGCGCGATCATGGCGGACCGCGTTGGCTGCGTCGCGGTCGGAGGGAAAGCTTCTTTAAACATCTCCAGTTGATCGACCATGCGCCGCTGCAGGACGAGGCTGATATCGTGATGGGCGATCAGTTCGCCGCTCCGGCTCATCAAATAAGCGTAACCCGCTCTGCCGACGGTGATTCTCGAAACGACATCGCTGATGTCCTTTAAGTTGACCTCGGCCTGCAAGACGCCGATAAAGTCGCCGGCGAAGCGCTCGATGGGCACCGCGATGGTCATGTAGGGCTCGGAGCCGCGCTCGAAATAGACTGGGCCGAAATAGGGTTTGCCTTGCTTGGCTTGTTTGAACGCAGGCGAGTTGGCAAAGTCGCGTTCGCTTTCTGGGAAAATCGTGCGCAGCCGCGACGCCTGGACTTGGATCGCTCCTTGTTCGTTGAACACGCTCGCCTCGGTGACCGCGGGCGCGATCAGAAATAATTTTTCCAGCTCAAGACGAAACTCCGGCATCAGTCTTTCGGATGGTATTGCGGGACTCTTGGTTGCGCCGCGTAGGATGTTTTGTATCTCATGAACGATGCGTTCGATCTTTCCTGCCGCTCCGGCAGCGATCTCTTTTTGTACCAGCGCCAACTGGTCGCGGCTCTCAACATAGCTGAAATAGATCTCCACCGCGCCGCTGATGACCAGCCCGCCGACGACGAGCAAGACCGAAATCAGGAAGTAATCGCGCATCAACCGGCCACGCCGGCGAACGGCGAAGAATCGCACAAGACTGCGAGTTAAATCTTGAATCTTGATGTAGCCGAAGCGTTTACATTCTTCCATTGGCGTTTCCTAGCGCTAATGCACCGGTTGGCGCGCGATTATCGCCTTGCACACTGCGCAGAGGCTCTGCGCCTCATTTCCAATCCCCAAGTAGAATGAGCGTCACGATCCACCGCTGTTTCGACATTTAGAATTTTCATCGACCGTTCTCCAATGAGTCGCTTCGCGAGATGTGCTCGTTTTTCGCCGTCAGTTTGGAGTCGGCATCGGATAGATAGGGGCCTTCGATCACTTGATTACCTTAGCTGCCCGGAACAGCACCGACTGCGGAATCGTCATCCCGATCTGTTTGGCTGCTTTCAGATTGATCACGAGTTCAAACTTGGTTGGCTGTTCCACCGGCAATTCGGCCGGCTTGAAGCCTTTTAAAATTTTGTCCACATACGTTGCGGCGCGCCGAAACAAGTCGGTGCTGCTCACACCATAGCTCATAAGGCCTCCATCCTCGACAAACTCTGCCCTATCGTAAATTGCCGGCAGCCGGTACTCTTCAGCGTGTTTGATGATCTGTGCTCGGTGTTGAGTGGCGATGGGGTTGGTTAGTTTGAGAACCGCTTCGGCGCGCTCCTTGTGCGCGTTTTGGAATGCTGTCTCGATATCCCTCGGACTTAATATGTCTAGATATTGCAGCATCACCTTGAGCTGCGTTGCTGCTTTTCGCGCCTCCCTTAACATTTGCGCGTCGCCCGGTTCGGACGAATTTCCTAATACCGCCACCCGTGACAGCCGCGGAATGATCTCCTTCAAAAGGCCCAGTCGTTTTTGGCTTATCTCCGGGGCATAAGTTGATAATCCAGTGGTGTTCCCACCGGGTCGTGCCAGACTGTCGACGAAGCCATTGCCAACAGGGTCATTATCAAATGCCATGACAATGGGAATCGAAGAAGTGGCTTTCTTAACGAAAGGAGTTTGTATTGGACCGGAGGTGACGATGATGTCTACCTTGAGACCCACTAGCTCAGCGGCAAGATCGGGCAGCCGTTCGATCTTTCCATCTGCCCAACGGTACTCCACGAGAATGTTTTTCCCCTCGACGTACCCGAGCTCGCGAAGACCCTGCTGGAATGCCTCGACCCGGGCGGAGATGGCAGCTCTGGAGGTAGCCCCCAGGAATCCTATTTGCGGGATTTTGGCTGCTTGTGGTGCCCGAGCGACGGTACCAAGATAAACAATCAGCACAGCAGCCAAGATGGACAACAACTCAATTTTTTTCATTGCTCACTCCCTCCGAAAGGCCACTTATCACGCACACGGCAGTTGCGAACAGTATTTGTTCCCGTAGGACTCCTTTGTGTTTAGCTTACCCGCCCTTAGTATCTTCACGCGACGATCGCTGATCGGAAGCAGCTTTCCATGCTGCGGCTCTCATTTGCGCCATTGTGATTTGTCGAGAGGTCATGCTTTTTTTTACACTATCGAGCGTAGCCTTGGCTTCGTCATTTCCTTGCGCGGCCGCGAGTGAAAGCCATGCATAAGCTTCGGTGTAGTCCGCCGTTACCCCTTGGCCATTGACATACATCAAGCCAAGTTTGTGCTGCGCCCGGTCAAAACCTTGGAGGGCGGCTTTACGATACCAATCGACTGCCTCGGTATCGTCCCGTGTTACACCATCACCCCTCTCGTACATTAGGCCAACGTCATATTGCGCCATGACATCGCCCTGATCGCTGGCCTTGCGATACCATTTCAGGGCTTCGGCATAATTTTGTTTCACACCGCGGCCCTCGTAATACATTACGGCAAGACCGTATTGGGCATGCGAAAACCTTTGGTCGGCGGCCTTGCGATACCATTTCGCCGCCGCGGCGTCATCTCGTATGACGCCCCGGCCTTGCGCATACATCCAGCCCAGATCGAATTGCGCCTCCGCTACGCCTTGCTCGGCAGCCTCGCGGCTATAAGAATGGGGGCGCGACGAAAGACCGGTAATAACCCCGGCTTCTAATAACTCTTGTGGCGTCGGATACCATATTTCAGTGATTGGTACCGAAAAAGCGCGAGCAGCAAAGCTAGGGTTGACTCCCGCCGCCAGCAAACTTCTGATCCCGTTAGCGCGAGCGCCCTGCAAATCTTTTTGACTCAAACCCAGAGCCCCGGGCTGGTGAAAACCGAGCCGCGCTTTCGCCGCGATCAAACGCTTCTGCCCACCAAGAAAAGCAATGGTACATGCACTGCTGCATTCGTTTGCTGTGTACGTGATCAGAGAACGGGCGCGAATCAGCTTTTGCAGGTCGCGCCCCTCGCCCATACGACCACCCATGCTGTTCAGGTGAATGATTTTTACTTGGGCACTGTTCAAGGTCTTGAGCACATCTTCTGTAACTCCAAGGGTTAAGTATCCAGATACCTCAAGTTCGGTCCCGTCCTGTAGCAATCGAATCTGGTATGTACCAAGCCGATCGTAGCCGAACATGGCCATCGATCCGTCGACGATGGCTGGAATGTATCTGACAGAGCCTTTGACATTGTTGAGCACAAACAGCACTACGATGATTTTTGCGCTCCAAACCCAGAGCAATTTCCCGCCACGACTCCGATGCTTCCCGGCCGAGCGCCATATTCCGACTAGCTGCCAAACGGAGACAACCGTCAGCGCCGCCAAAAAACCGAGTAGATAAATCCATGCCCGAAGCGGATTACTGCGGGATGTAAATATGCCGGGCGCAACAACTGGCACCGTGTAAAGGGCAAAAAATAAAATAGCTCCGTTTACCCAAAAGGTGTGTGGCAGCGACAAGTCGCCACGCCAATGACGCCGTACGTAAGAGGGTTTCCGCGGAGAAATTATTTCTGAGTCAGCCGACGGTGTCGGCTCTGCTGATTCAATGTAATCAGACAGCCAAACAGGCAGAGGTCGTGATGGAGACGCTGTAGCAGACAAACACTGATCGGCAGGCGATGACTTCGTCGCGAAGAGATTGTGAATCTCACATGCCGGAATAAACTCTTGCCTTCCCGTGTACCAGACAAGATCGGTCGGGGTGATTGCACCGTATTCAGCGAGCCGATGGAGCTGAAAATCCGAATACGGACCTTCGGCCTTCCCGTCTCTCATGACATACCAGTCAATCATTATCTACTCTTCCCCACTATCAGTGCGTCGCCGTTTCTAACGCTATTCATTTAGCGTCACCTTATCCCGCTCCCTCCATGCACAAGCGCTATGATGAGAGCAATGATCGGAAAAATGAGAATCCCATAGAGAATCATCAATGCCATCATGAGATTTTCATGCGCAAAAAGGTAATCTATCAAACTAAAACGTCGGGTTACGGGCGGCAACGGAGCCTGCTTTGAACTGGGTGTGGTTGGTGGAGAAGACTGCGGAAAAGTTGTCGGCTGCTGCCAGTTTCCCGGAATACTAGCGGTCGCCCCGAATGGAGCCCTTGACCCGTGGTTTGCCTGAGGCAATGGGTTGTGCGAACTCGGTGTGGCTGGTGAATAATTGTCAGGAAAAGTTGTCGGCTGCTTCCAGTTCGGTACTGCGTCGCGATTAGTCGACTCATGCCTACCCGGGACGTGGCTTCTATCGCTTGCTTCCCGCGTTTTTGTCTCGATGACGACAATCGGAGCGCAGTACATCCAGCTTGGAAGCTTTGACTGTTTGACGGCTACAACATCACTAAGGCGCGGACTCCTCGATGGATCGTCGAGGCATGCTTGCTTGAGTGTGCGCGCCAGTTTAGCGACCGTGCCGCCCATGGCATCGAGCGCTTGAAAAAGGCGAGAACGCGCCGGATCGGTAAAGTCCCGCTTGGTAAAGATCAGATTCTCATCATGGAACGTCTTCCACAGCGTGGGTCTTTCCGCGATGGCCAGCAGGGATAGATAAATCACTAAGCTGGAGAATCGGTCTAAGCCGGCGTCGAAGAAATCCTCGCTTCGCTTGGGGTGCTGATAATGGCTATGTCCTAGCTCCGCTGCTTTCCGACCTGTGAGCCCCGGAACGAATGTTCCATCCAGATCCACCAACCGTATCCCATGCGAAGTTACGATGATGTTCCCATGCTGGAGGTCGCCGTGCGCGATATGACAATCGTCGAGTTCTTTAACGACTCGGCACCAATCCTCGGCAAGCGACGCGAGAGCGTCACGAAAGTTGTTCTTTGTCAGGACCTCTTCAATGTAAACGTTCAGTGTCGGCCCCTCGATCCAGTCCATTAAAAGGATCGGGTAACGCTTGCCTTCGACGAGTATTCCCCGCGACAAATAATCGAAACCAGTAAGACTTGACGGTTTGGAGATATCGAGTTGCTTATCGATCGCTATGAAACGCGCTTCCCGGTCGCCGAGAAACCGACAAAAGCACTTGACCGCCCGCGTTCCATCCAGTAGGCGCAGTTTGAAAACCACGGCGAAATTGCCGGCCATCACCAAGGGCATGCCAAGTCGATCGAGGGCCAGTGTTCCTTCTCGAAGCCAAGGCAACGAAAAACACAGCTTAGGATTTTGGATCGCGTCGCTGTACTGGCTGGCTG
>DASSGE010000397.1:0-5195 GCA_035693605.1 Binatia bacterium | reverse complement strand
GCCGCGCCGACGGTATGTGCGTAGGGATTAGAATGGCGGTAAAAACCAAAATTGACGGTCATGCCGTCGCCGCCGGTAGCGACGGGACCGATTGAGATGACCGGTTTCAGCAGTGGAAGACGGTCCAAGGCGTGGTTAATCGAAAAACAATGTAGTTCCCCCCACTGCCAGCGCTCACGGTCGGCACCCAACGTCTGGCGCAGCTCCGCGCAAGCTTCACTTAAGGATTGGGCAACCAGCGCTCGTCTAGTGCGCTTGGCGAACCACGAGGAGCTCCCATCGCGCAAGATATTGTCGGTTGGGACAATGCATTGATTGAGAATCTCGGTGTAGACGCAGAACAACTCGTCACCAAGTTCCTCGCACAACAAATTTTTTAGCAAACGTTGATGGAAGACGTGAAAAATCGCCGCCGGGACGCTCGACGCGGCACAGTTGCCATCCCACGCGAGCAATTTAGCCGCGGCAGAGGTGACCGACTCGTCGTCGTTCGAGATCGCGCGCAGGTCGTCGCTGAGGGTTTGAATGAGTTCGACGGCATGCAATGTCAGCTGGTCGAGCTGCAGTTGTGCCATCTCTTGAGCGCTGAAACGATCCCGTGATTGCAACACTTGTTCGATGCGGCGAACTCGGTGCGGCGGTTCGAAAAAATTAGAGAGATAATAGGGATAAGCGGTATCGACTATCTTGTTGTTCGCTGTGGCGATGTAGCCGGCAGGTGGATTGTACAGCCGCGGCAATTGCTCGAAAGGAATATAGCCTCTCCAGTCATTCGAGTCATCCCATCCGGCACGCGGGAGCAAGGTGGTTTCTTTGTCGCGCTCGGGGATTTTTCCGGCGAGTGTGTAGCCGATATTACCGTCACGATCGGCATAGACAAAATTCAGACTGGGCGCGCTGTGAAAGCTGAGGCCGGTCAGGAACTCTTGCCAGTTGCGGGCGTGGTTCACGCGATACATCGAATGGATTTCCTGACTCGCTTCCGTGGCACACCAGCGCAGCGCTAAAACATCGCGGGACATTTCGCTGCCGGCAAAATCGCTGATAATGGGTCCATGCCGGCTTGAACGGACGGTGCGCTCGATGATCTTACCGCCGCGAATCGCAATCAGTTCCCGCCGTGTGGCGAACTTCCGCCAGTCGTGTCCGACCAGATAGCGATCATTTTCGATGCGGTGAATGCGCTCACGATACAGCTCTACGTCGTCGCACAGCGCTGCGGTAATGCCCCACGCGATCCAGCGGTTTTGGCCCAATTGTATGCATGGCAACCCTGGCATCGAAGCGCCCCAGCTGTCATAACTGTTCGACTCGCTGGTTGCGTCGGCTGCGAGGTGCATCAAATAAAAGACCGACGGCAGGGTCACGCGCAGGTGCGGATCGTTGCATAGAATCGCGCTACCGGACTTTGACTTACCCGGACCCACCACCCAGTTGTTGCTGCCGTTTCCCAGGCCATGCCATTCGGTATTGCCAAGTATCCCGTTGGTGAAGCGGCAGAGGGAAGTAATTTGGTCAACAATGGCTCGACTGATGGTCGGCGCATCTTCAGGGTATGACGGCAATAGCGAGCGCAACTTTTCCGGATCACGCTGAAGTTTGGCCGCAAGCGGGATCAAGTTGAGTCTGGTGTAAAGCGCGGTGGAGAGTAAAAAGGCGAACCCTTTGGCGAGGGTGAGGCTATCCGCCGGCGACCAAGGTTCGGGAGCAAACCGCAGCAGGCGAAATTCCCACGGTAGCTTCCTGCCGCACTGCTCGATGTAGCGATTTATACCCTGGCTATAGGCGTCGAGACGACGGCTATCGTCGACGCTCAGCAGGACGGATGATTCAACAGCAGACTGTCGAATACCCAACAGCCTGACAAAAAAATCCAGATCGCTGGTCTTATGACCGCGAAATTGACTCGAGAGCTCGCGCCAGGGCAGCGGAAAATCACCGAATAGCTCGGCCATCCGGCCACTCAAAAAGCGCCGGCTAAGCTCCATCTGCCAGAGCCGCTCCTGGGCGTGCAGGTAACCTTGGGCAAAAAACAGATCCGCCTCGCTCGCTGCGCGCACGTGGGGCACTGCGTAGCGATCAAAGCCGACGTGGACCGCTCGTTGCAAGCCCTTGAGGCTGATTTCTCCGTGATAACGCGGCTGGGCCGGCCGGTCGAGAGATTTGATTAGCGGAGAGAGCAGCGCCGAAAAGACGGTCGCGAACAAACCGCTTTTCGGCGTCTGCATAGACAGATCGAGAGCGCGGGGAAATGATTGGCGAATTATAAAGCTTTAACCGACGGACGGGCCTTCATACGATCCATGTATTTCCCCAGGCGCGGTAGAGATGGATCGGGCAGGATTCCGAAGCCTTCCAAGCGGGTGAAACGCGGGATCAAGTTGGCGTCAACCAGAGAAAACTCGCCGAGCAAGTATTCGTTATCGCCGAGTTCCTCTTCGAAGCGCTGCAAGAGTTTTTTCAATTCCGTCTTGGCGCCGTCGATGATCGGCTGGCTCTGCTCCTTGGCCTCTTTCATTAGCTCCATGCGCAACTTCTGATAAGGGCTGTCGAAATGGGCCATACCGTAATCCGTAAGGATACGGGCCTTGGCTTTTTTTACCGGATCCTTGGGCATGAGCGCCGGCGTCGGGTATTTTTCCTCCAAATACTCGTTGATGATTAACGACTCATACAACACGGCGCCATCGTCGGTTAACACCGGCACTTTACCGTAGGGATTCATCTTTAAATATTCGGCGGTTTTCTGCTCTTTTTTAGTTAGATCCACTGGGACGATCTCGTACGGCAATTTCTTTTCGGCCAGAACAACTTTGACCCGTTGGCAGTTGGGCGACGATTTGAAATCATAAAGTTTGATCATGACTGTGTTCCTTTCGCGCTGGATAATCCTGTTGGATTTATACAAGGAAAGCGACGAAAGGAAAAGTACTCACCATGACGCGCATTGCTTGAAGTAGCGTACCATTGATGTTAAGCGGAGAACGGTTCTGATGAAGCTCGGGGATTTTTATTAAATGACTGCTGCGGATTCGGCGAAAATCATTGTCAATGGATTGAAAGAAGCGGGCATCGGCCTGATCGCCACCTTGCCCGACATCAATCTGTCCGAATTGCTGAGCGAGGTGGCAGACGCGAAGGACGTGATCCATGTGCCGCTTTGCCGCGAAGAAGAGGGCATGGGCATTTGCGCCGGCGGCTATTTGGTCGGTAAAAAATGCGCCGCGATCATGCAGAATGGCGGGTTCTTCAACAGCAACAACGCCATCGTCAGTACGCTCCTGCAATATCAGATTCCGGTGCTTCTGCTGATTTACTACGCGGGGGATATCGGCGACCGTACGTTTGCCACGACCGGCAGTTTGACCGAGCCGGTATTACAGGCGCTCGGCATCCGCTATTACGTCATGCGCGACATTGGCGATGCGCCGGAGTTGATCAAGCGCGCCCAAGTCCTCGCTGAGGATTCAAAAAAACCGATCGCGCTGCTGTTGACCAAAGAACTGTTGGGCCGGCGCCCGCCACTCAACTCGCTGTAACGCAGGCAGGCAAGCATGAAACGATACGACTGTTTACAGGCCTTGGCGGCGGAAGTGAAAGACGCCCTGGTGGTGAGTTCCGCCGGTGCCATGACGTTGGAATGGAACTCGCTTCATCCGAGCGATGGCAACTTTCGCGTGCGCACTTTAGGCTTGTGCTCGTCGATCGCTCTGGGTATGGCGTTGGGATTGCCGCATCGCAAAGTCGTCGCGTTAGATGGCGACGGCTCATTGTTGATGAACCTCTGTTCGCTGCCGACGATCGCTAGGATGCGGCCGAAAAATCTCGTGCATATCGTTTTCGACAACGAAGTCTACGAAGCGTCGGGTAGTAAGCGAACCGCTACTGCGGCGGGCACCGATCTCGTCGGCATTGCGCGCGCGGCGGGGATCAACAATTCGCAGTGGGCGAAAACTGTCGATCAGTTCGCCCAGATAGCGGCAGCCGCGCTGAGTGGCGGCGAACTCTGTTTCATCGGCGCTAAAGTCAGCAGCGAAAGAACCGCCGTGCCGCCCTATCCCATCGATGAAGTGGAGAACAAATATCGCTTCATCCGTCATATTGAAAAATCGGAAAAGATCGAGATATTCAAAACGAATTTGCCGGCGAGTTACGTTTAATTTGTCGGTGTGCCGAGCCAATATGAAAATCGATATCGAATTCAACTCGGGGGCTCAATTGCCTATGGACGCCATCCCTGAACTGGCATGCCAGGCTGAGGCTCATGGCTTTGACTGCGCCTGGGGTGGTGAGGCGAATAATAAAGATCCGACCGTGATGCTGTCGGCAATCGCCGCGGTGACCCAGCGATTGAAGGTCGGTTCGGCCATTTATCACATTCTCGGCCGCACGCCGGCGACGTTGGCATTACAGGCGATGGGACTTGATGAATTGACCGGTGGCCGGTTTCTCTTGGGCATCGGCTCGTCCAATCCAACTATTGCCAAGTGGCATGGCCAGACCTTCGATCATCCGCTGGGGCGCGTGCGGGAATATATCGACATCGTCCGGGCAGCGATGCGCGGGGATAAGCTGGCCTTCGAAGGAAAATATTTTAGCGCACTAAATTTTAAAATGGCGTTCAAGCCGTCAGGCCGAACCATTCCGATTTATCTGGCCGCATTCGGTTCGCAAATGACCCGGCTTGCGGGGCAAATCACCGACGGGGTTCTGATCAATATGGCCAATCCAACTGAGATTCGCCGCATCGCCGAAGAGGTGAGGGCCGGTGCACGGGAAGCCGGCAAGGATCCGGCGAAGATGGAGATTATCTGCAAGATACGCTGCTCCATAGCTCCCAAGTACGACACCGCCCGGGAAGCGCTTAGCCACGCGCTCACTTATTATGCGCTCGCCGACTATTACCGCGATCTGCTCGGCAGGATGGGTTTTGCCCAGGAGGTCGAGGCGATGCGTGCAGCCTGGAAGTCGGGCGGATTTCACGCCGCGCGTAAATTGGTTTCCGATGCCATGTTCGCCAGTTTGCCGCTGGTTGCCGCGACCTCCGCGCCCCAGGTTGTCGAGCAGATCAAACCTTACCTTCAAGCCGGCGCGACCCGAGTGATATTGCCCTATGTTGCAGCGTCAAGTGACGTCGTCGGCGAGATGAAAAATTTTATCGATTATTGGAGCCCCGCCGTGACTAGTTCCCTGGG
>DASSGE010000396.1:0-4498 GCA_035693605.1 Binatia bacterium | reverse complement strand
CGGAGGCAAAATCACCAGCGTCAGGGCTACGGCGAGAAAACCCGCGATGTAGGGAAACGATCGGCTGCGGTTCAGGCCGTCGAGCAGCGTCGTACAGCGGGTTTGCAGCTTGATTGCGATGGTGTCGAGATAGAGCCGGTTAATGAGCAGCAAGTAAACAGCGACCTGTAACTTGTCTGTCCACGCCGGGACCGAGATGGTGCGACCATGGCTGGCAGCATAAATCAGTATCCATCCGGCGACGATGACCAGAGCGAATGCGGTTACCAATAGATCGAACAGCGCGACCGGCAAGGCGCCGGCGCCAAAGTGGCGCGCCACTTCGCCCGGCGTTGGAAACAGGAAGTGGGTGAAACTTTCGGCGGCGAAAAGGTAGGTTACGACGACGATGAACAGGGCTGAGAGCATGCTCACCGCGACCTTCCAAGAGGCAACCGCCCGCAGGCGATATAGCGTCAGAATCGCCTGGGACGACGTGGCCCAACCGAAGAAGAGAAAGATGGTCGTGCCCTGTGAATCTCCCAACGCAATGTTCAGGACGCCGTGCGCCCCAAGCACGATGATTAACGGAAGGATGAGCGTCGTGGCGAAGCCCGTGACCCAGGCCAGACTTGAAAACTCGGGGGCTTCCGCCGGCGTTTGGCGGCGCGGCGGTCTCGGGTCCTGCCGGGCTGCATGAATCACATAGCCGCAGTTCAAAAAAATCGACCCCTTAAAGAGTCCATGAGCGATCAAATGAAAAATCGCCAAGCCGTATGCTCCTAGCCCGCACTCCATAATCATAAAACCCATCTGGCCAATAGTTGAATAGCCTAAGGTTTTTTTGATGTCGTTCTGCACCAACATCATCGACGACCCGAGGAGAGCGGTAAGCATGCCGGCGGCAAAAACCCAATGCAGCGTTATCGGACTGAGGGCGAACAGCGGCGCCAATCTTGCCAACAGGAAGCCACCCGCGTTGATAATTCCCGCATGTAGAAAGGCCGTGACAGGGGTGGGCGCGTACAGGGAATCGGGCAGCCACATGTGGAAGGGAAACTGCGCCGACTTGCTCATGGCGCTGATGAAGATGAGCATGGTTATCGCGCTAGTCGCGTGAATTTCCATCCCACCGGGCCATAGAATTAGAGTGCTCGATACCGCAGTGGCGCGGGTAAAAAGCTCTGCCAACTCGAGAGTCTCGTAAACCTGAGCGGCGAGAAAGATGCCGCCGAGAAAGGCAACGTCACCGGCGCGCTGCATGATAAAAGTTCTAAAAGCGCCGCGCAGTGTGGGAGCGTGTTCGTAGTTAAAGGACAGCAACGGCACCAGCCAACTGAGCAACTGCCAAAAAATAAAGAGCAGGAGCAAGTTGGCACTCGAAACCATGCCGAACAATACGAAAGTGGTGAAAGCCAATAGGCTATGAAAGCGGGCATAACCCCGCTCCTCTTGCATGTAGCGCAGGGAAAAAAGATGGATCAGGCCGCTGATTGCCGCGATATGCACCAGCATCACCGCGGCAAGCCGGTCGAGATGCAAACTCATTTGCCATAATTCCCGGCCGGATGGCGATAAATGGATCGTCCGAGGGCCCGCTGTGGTGACGTCGTATAGCACTGCCAGCGCACCAGCGAAGGCGATGACCTCGGCTGCGACACCGATGCGGCAAACCTTCGGACCGAAGGAGCGCGAGAAAAGACCGATGATCAAACCGGCCGTCAATGGTGCCAGTAGGATGATCGCGGGTAAATACGAGAAGACCATTTGAAAACGAAAAGAACACTCCGCGGATCGGATTATCTGTTGCTCGCTATGTCAAGCATCAACCGGTTTCGTTGGCGGTTTTGCCGATACGGCGCGTCATCCGGGCGCCGGCGAAGACCTAACAAATTTTGTTTAATTTAACTTCAGCGGGTCGATTGGTCGGAAAATTCTCATCGTCCCAGCCGCAAACTCAGGAACAAATAGCAGCGTCGATTTGATAACGCAACCGATTTTTATGACGAAAATGTTGAGCCCGTTGGAACGTCGCGGCCAGTGGTTCGCGACGGCGGTGTTGAGCTTTCGGCAAGCCAGGATTTAGCCGCTGCGGATTGACTTATGCATTGCTCTGTAACAGGGTTTAGGCGTTAATGTTAATACCAACCTAGTAAGGAATTAGCATACATGCCACAAGCGCCTGCAGCTCTAGTCAGCGTCATCATGGGCAGCCAATCGGACTGGCAGACCATGCAGCATGCATCTACAACCCTCAAAGATTTTGCAGTCGATCACGAATGTCTTATCGTATCGGCGCATCGGACGCCGGCGTGGCTGGCCGAGTTCGCCGGCGGTGCGGAGGGGCGTGGTGTTGAGGTGATTATCGCCGGCGCCGGCGGCGCCGCGCACCTCCCCGGTATGGCTGCGGCGCAGACGCTGATTCCGGTGCTCGGCGTGCCGGTGGAAAGCGCCGCGCTCAAAGGCATGGATTCTTTGCTATCGATCGCACAGATGCCCGGCGGCGTCCCGGTTGGTACCATGGCCATCGGTAAGTCCGGCGCGATCAACGCCGCCCTGCTGGCGGTCGCGATTCTTGCCAATTCACGACCGCAGCTGCGTGAGAAACTACGCCAGTACCGCATCAATCAGACCGCCGCCGTGCGCCAGCAAAAATTACCGTGAGTCGCCCCCCCGTTAAATCGATACTGCCCGGCTCGGCCATTGGCGTTCTTGGCAGCGGCCAGTTGGGCCGGATGTTCGCCATTGCGGCGCGTCAAATGGGCTACCGTGTCCATACCTTTTCCCCTGAAACCGATACGCCGACGGGACAGGTTGCCGACGTCGAAATCGCCGCACCTTATGACGATCTTGACGCCGTCCGGCAATTTGCCGACGCCGTGCAGGTAGTGACTTTTGAATTCGAAAATGTTCCCGCGGCGTGTGTCGAAGCGGCGGCGGCCTGCGTGCCGGTGCGTCCCGGCGGCTCAGCCCTGCAGATCACGCAAAACCGTCTGCGCGAGAAAAATTTTCTTGCAGGCCACGGTTTTCCAACGACGAAGTTCGCCGCAGCGTCGCGCGTCGATGAGCTCAAGGCAGCAACTGAGGCGATCGGCTTCCCCGCGATCATGAAAACTGCCAGTTCCGGCTATGATGGGAAAGGCCAGGCTAAGGTGCTCTCTCTCGATGATGCCGTTAAGGCTTTTAATGATTGCGGCGGACAGCCGATGGTTGTCGAGGGGTTTGTCGACTTCGAGCTTGAATTTTCCGTGCTGGTGGCGCGCGGCTTAGATGGTCAGTTTGCCCATTGGGGATCGATTCAAAATCGCCACAAACATCACATCCTCGATTTATCGTTTGCGCCGGCGCAGATGAGCGAAGCCGTTAGCGCCCGAGCTATCGAAATCGCCAAAGCACTAGCGGATAAACTCGATCTAGTCGGGGTTCTGTGTATCGAATTTTTTCTCACGCGGAGCAGTGAGATTTTAGTCAACGAACTCGCGCCCCGACCGCATAACTCCGGGCACTTGACGATCAACGCTTCGCGCACGAGTCAATTCGAACAGCAATTGCGCGCCGTATGCGGTCTGCCGTTGGGCTCGACCGAATTCGTCGCAGCTGCTGCCATGGCCAATTTGCTCGGGGATCTGTGGCAGGCAGGGGAGCCCCGCTGGGCTGCGGCCTGCGCGCTGCCCGATGTGAAGCTTCACCTCTACGGTAAAGTCGAGCCCCGCCCGGGGCGTAAGATGGGGCATCTCACAGCGCTTGCGAAGACGCCGGAGCTTGCCGCACAAACCGTGGTCCTGGCGCGGCAGAAGTTACAGCCGGTCGGCTAGGCTACCGCTAGAGTAAATCTTTAAGTTCCGCTTCGTTGAAACCGGTCAATTTTTTCTTGCCCTTGATAATTACCGGGCGCTTCAACAAGTTGGGATCCTTCAACATGAGCTTGATCGCTTCGTCTGCGCTGGGCGGTTTCTGCTTCATGTTTTTGTCACGATAAAGCGGCGTGCGCGTGTTCAAGAACGGCTCGATCGGATCGTTGCCGATCAGTTCACGCAGCTCCCGCTCGGTAAAAGGCGTCTTGCCGTATTCTCGCTCCTCGAAATCGACCTTTTTTGATTGCAAGAAACTTCTTGCTTTGCGGCACGTGGTTCAGGTGGCTTTGTAGATAAATTTGAGCCTGTCGGCCATGGGGGAACTCCCGGGAGTATTGGAGTGACGGAGTACTGGAGAATTGGGCTAACCCAATAGTCCAAAGACTCCGTCACGCCAATTTTCCAATTGCTATTTGAAGAACTTTGCGACCCGTTCGAACGCTGCCGGTTCAACTTCGTTGCGCACCGGCCAGTCGGACTTAGACTTCAGTGGAATTGTCGCGTCAATGATTGCAACCGTATCGCCCAACCAGCCGCGGAAGCTTTGGACTTCGCGGATGATCTCGATATCTTTGTCCCAATGAACCCGTGTAGCCACGGCCCACATGACTTCCCGTTCGTTGAAGACGTCAATGTCGTCGTCGACAATCACCGCCAGTTTTAGA
>DASSGE010000395.1:0-4346 GCA_035693605.1 Binatia bacterium | reverse complement strand
GTGTCAACTCGGTTTGTCCCGGCGCTATCGAAACGCCCCGCTTCCGAGGTTTTCCACCACGACCAACACTTGGTGAAGGCATGACCGACGAGCAAAGAAAGAGAATGGGCGCTAGCAACAAAGCGCTTTTACGAGTGGGCCGTCCTGAAGAGATCGCCTACGGCGTGCTCTTTTTGGTTTCCGACGAAGCCTCGTTCGTCACCGGCCATGCGCTGGTCGTCGACGGCGGCCAAACCATCGCGGTATAGAACGAAAAAAAGCCGGAGGCGGTGTAATGGAGCGTTACAAAAATTCCAACTCAACGATCATCACGCTGCCCTCTGCCAAACTCATCAGCCGGCAGCGCACCCTACCCCGCGCCAGCGTGGACTCTCTACTAACAGTCTAAGCAAGGCTTGATAGCGCGGCTTGCGCTGCCATGGCTATCGTTGGGGCAATCTCGGTGTCGGCGCATCGCCAGATTTCCGACCAAGAAGATACTCGCGTGTAAACACCTCAATGGCGTGTGCAAGATCGTTAGCCGTGCGCTCCAGGTTCGGCTTAGCGCGCAGTTTACTGCCGATTTCTAACTGGATTGCGTCGATCTTTGTTCCTTGATGACTACCATATCTACGCGTCGTAAAACCGCCGGTGTAAAGTGTTTCACGATCTTGGCCGGTCAAATCGGGCAGGATCTTGTAACCGATCGAAGCGAGATGTCCCAACAGGCTCTTGGGTCCGGTCAGCGCCGCATTGCCGTGTTGTTTTTGCAGCTGGCTAACGCTCCTGCCGTTATCGGTGCCGCGAAAGATGCTCTCCGCTTGCGTTCCCTGCGCATGAATATCGAGCAACAGGCCGCAGCCCCATTTCTGGCGGATCGTCTCAGCCGATTCGCTGATAGCACGGTGATAGCTCTCGTAATAGGGCTTGGCTTGCGGCGTTTCATAGGCAGCCGCCGGGTCGCGATTGACGTCGACAAACTTCCGCTCAAACCGAGCGATAATGAGAAACGGTGTCGCGCCCAATCTTTGGCGCAGCTTAACCGCAACCGATTCAGCTAGCTCAGCGGTATTGCTGTCGCGGGCAATAGTGAACTGCGGCACGCCGACACCCTGGCGCGGTGTGATGCCCGGGATCGGCTCACGGCCGCCATGAGGCGCCGCAAGAATTACCGGCAATGTGCCGGCCCAAAATGTTAAAAGCTTGTCGCTCTCGGCAGTAGTTTGCGCGACCGCATAGGAGTGCAACAGCGCGCAAGCGGCAAACAGCAACACTTGAAAAACTCGGGCACTAATCGGTGCGTTGCGGCCGGCTGCCGGCAAATTTCGCCAGTTCATTTGCGCCGCTTGCTGTGGATTATTTCGGCTCTGGCATTTTTGCCGAAAGTTTCTTCAAGAACTCGGAAGGAAATGGCTCGGCGTTGAGTTCGCGCGCGCGCTTGGCTTTGACCCAAGCTTCGGAATAGCGCTCCTGATCATAGAGCGATATCGCCCACTCGCGCCAGCCTGTTGCAAACTTGGGGTCATTTTCCAGGCATTCGGTGAAGCGGCTATTGGCGAGCACGAAATGATGCGCCCGTTCTAATTCTTTATCGGGCTTTAGACGGGCGGCGTACTCCGAGTGCACGTTGCCGAGGTCGGCAAGCAATGCCGGTCTTTGGGTTGGGTCGTCGATCAACTCGCGCGCGGTCTCGAGATGTTCGAGTGCATCGAATAATTTGCCGCGCTCGCTCAAGATCGCACCGAATCCCCAAAACGCACTGTAATTCTTTGGATTGAGCAGCCAGGCGTGATTGAAACGCAGCATCGCCGCATCGAGCTGCCTGGCGCGCACCGCCGTCCAACCTTGTGAAGCGAAGGCGTTACTGGCGGCTTGGCGATTCTTGTAGCGCAGTGTGTTGTCACGAATAAATGCTTGGTCGGCTTGCTTCTGGCTGTCCGATCGGGCAATTTTCGGTTGGCCAAACATCGGTAACGTGTCGGGATTAATCGGAGTTTCTGCCGCGATCGCATATGCCGCCAGCAACCATACCAGGCCCAACACCAATATCTTTTCGCAACCCAAACCGCGCGATTTTCTCATCCGAACGACCGCCTTTAACTGACGCATGGTTGTACTCTTCTGACTGGACGCATCAACTCACCTTGACACTTAAAAACATGTAAGGCTATTTTGACGGCAAATCAAATTAATGGAGCGATCTTTTTATGATTCAAGGATTGAAGGATAAAGTCGTCATCGTCACCGGCGGCGGCCATGGCATCGGCCGCGCCTACTGTCACGGCTTCGCCGAAGCCGGAGCGAAGGTCGTGGTCGCGGATATCGACGCGCCGGCCGCCGAAAAAGTCGCCGGTGAAGTGGTCAAACAGTTCGACGGCAAAGCGCTGGCGGCGAAAGTCGATGTCGCCAACGAACAGTCGACTCAAGACATGGCGAAGCTAACTCTCGACAATTTCAGCCGCATCGATGTCCTGGTCAACAATGCGGCGATTTTCTCGACGATTCCGATGAACCGCGGCGGCATCGACACCATCGATCCGGCAGAGTGGGATCGCATGATGACCGTAAATTTAAAAGGTTTGTTTTTCTGCACGCGCGCTGTGCTGCCGGCCATGCGCCGACAGAAGAGCGGTAAAATCATCAACATCTCCTCCGGCACCGCGCTCAACGGCAGCGCCGGGCGCATTCATTACGTGACATCGAAGGCCGGCGTGATCGGCTTCACCCGCACGCTGGCGCGTGAAGTCGGCGAAGATAATATCAATGTCAATGCGATCGCTCCCGGCTCGACCTTGTCGGAAGAGAATCCCACCGAGGAAGTACTCAAGATGCGCGGCGCTCGATTGGCCGATCGCGCATTGAAGCGCGTGCAACTGCCTAAGGACCTGGTCGGCACCATGTTATTCCTGGCCTCGCCGTTGAGCGACTTCATGACCGGACAGACAGTTGCCGTCGACGGTGGCGTCTGTTTTCTGTAAAAGACAATTTCATGAGCGCTTATCAACACCGAACGATTTACGTCGGCGACATCAAAACCCACTTCCTCGAAGCCGGGGCTGGTCCCGACCTGATCTTGCTGCACGGCGGCGAATACGGCGCGTCGGCAGAAATCACCTGGCGCCACAACATCGATACGCTGGCAGAGACGTTTCACGTGATCGCGCCGGATACACTCGGTTGGGGTCAGACCGACAAGCTTTATAGCTTCAGCGATCCCGCCGGGCTACGCATCCGACATCTGCAACGGCTTCTCGAAGCATTAGGCATCGGCAAGGCGTTTTTCGTCGGTAATTCCGCGGGCGGCGGCTTGGTCCTGCGCGCATCGGTGCGCCATCCGTCACCGCTGCAGATTCGTAAGATGGTCACGATCTGCGGCAATGCCAGCGTATTTAAGACAAACTCACAAGCGGACTTGGAAAACTATACGCCAACGCTGGAAAATATGCAGAAGATTGTCGCCCTGCTTTATCACGATAAAAAATGGCAGAGCGAAGAAAACATTCGCGAGCGCTATGAAAGCTCGATATTACCAGGTGCCTGTGAAACGCTCTCCGCCGCGCGTTTGCGCAGTCCGGTGCATCAAATCCGCTCGACCACTGATGAGTTCGTCAAGCAGTTGTCGCAATTGGCTATCCCGCTTTTGCTGATGTCCTGCGAGCACGATCCGCTCAATCAGAGTGACTGGGACGTTAATTTTCAAAAAATCGTTCCCGGTTCCAAAATCCATCGCTTCAAACATTCGGCTCATGAGCCGCAGATCGAAGAGGCGGCGGAGTTCAACAGGGTGCTAACCGAGTTCTTGCTCGGTGGAGGCGAAGCGTCATGAAGATCGGACGGGTCTCTCCGATCAGACCGATCGGTCTGATCCTTTTCGTCGGTCTGTTCGTTTCCGCGAGCGCCCAAGCCCAACAACTGACCCGCCTCAAAACCTCCTATAGTGCGCTCACCGCCAACATGGCGGCCTACTGGCTTGCCAAAGAAGCGAAAGTTTTCGAGAAACACGGGCTCAGCGTCGACGTCGTTTTGATCGAGAGCGGCGTCACCACGGTACAGGCGCTCACCGCCGGGGAAACGCAAATCGCCATGGGCGGCGGCACCGTTGCAGTCAGTAGCAATCTGGCGGGCAGCGATATCGTGTCGATCTCGAGCATCGAAAGCCGCATGCCCTACGCGCTGCTGGCGCAAAAAGAAATAAAGACCATCGAACAGCTCAAAGGCAAACGCTTGGCGGTGTCCCGCTTTGGCAGCGCATCCGATCTGGCGGCGCGTTTGATCTTGCAGCGCTACGGATTGGTGCCCGACAAAGATGTCACCGTTCTGCAGACCGGCGGCACGAGCACCAGGCTATCGGCGTTAAGCAAGCGCAG
>DASSGE010000394.1:0-4784 GCA_035693605.1 Binatia bacterium | reverse complement strand
AGAGCCGATCGTATGGTCGCGAAATCGAGACAGACTTTGAACTTATTCGGCAGGGCCGGTTATGTTTCGACCGATGAGCGCTCAGGGGTTCAGCAATTGCTCGAACGCTGCCGC
Source organism: Binatia bacterium (assembly GCA_035693605.1). Lineage (GTDB taxonomy): Bacteria > Desulfobacterota > Binatia > UBA9968 > UBA9968 > DP-20. The sequence goes on along the minus strand of DASSGE010000394.1, from coordinate 4,670 downwards.
AATTAGCAATTCGCCAGCGGGGAACGCGTAAAACCGATAACTCTTTAACCTCACGGACGTCGAGAAAGATTTTTATCCGTTCGACCGAAAACTTCCCTCATTAAAAACCCCATGTCGAAAACCGTAGATTTACCGGATCAAGATCCCATACCGGCGGCGTACGGCCGATCGGCGAAGCTGCGAATGTTCGTCGGCTCTACTCTGTTCGTAGCGATACTTTATTGGGCTCAGGCAATTCTAATTCCGATTGCCCTGGCTACGCTGCTGACATTTTTGCTCGCACCCGTTGTCGCTCGATTGCAGCGATGGGGGATTAATCGAGGGATGTCAGTGTCATTCGTCGTGCTATTGACCATGCTACTGCTTGGCGGCGCCTTATGGCTGTCGGTCCTCCAGTTGCGCAATCTTGCAGAAGAGTTGCCGCGCTATCGCGCTAATATTCGTCAGAAGATTGGCGATCTGCGAAATTTGCAAAAAGACGGAACCATAGAGCGGTTTAAAGATGTCATCGGCGAAGTGCGCGGTGAGCTCAGTAAGGATGGTAATCTGCCGCAACCCGCTCCGCCGGCTGCCACGGAACCTGGCTATGGTGTTGCCGGCCAGCCTTTTTTCTGGGAGTCGTTAAAGCAACCGCTGGCCAGCGCGGGCTTGGTGTTGTTGCTGCTGATCTACATGCTGGCTCAGCGCGAGGAATTGCGCAACCGGCTGATTCGACTCTTTGGCTACGGTAACTTGGCAATCACCACTCATGCGCTCGAAGAAATGGGCCAACGCATCAGCCAGTATCTGTTAACGCAATTAGCCATCAATAGCAGTTTCGGCGTGCTCATCGCTATCGCCCTGGCGGTGATCGAGTTGCCGTATGCGTTTCTCTGGGGCTTCCTCGCCACACTGTTAATTTTTGTCCCCGTGATCGGGTTCTGGGTTGCCGCGGTGATGCCGACGGTCCTCAGTCTGGCGGTGTTTACCAGTTGGGTTTACCCGCTGTTTGTAATTGGGCTTTTTCTCGGGCTTAAAACCATCATCAATTTCATTCTTGAACCCATGCTTTACGGCAAAAGCGCCGGTGTTTTGCAGGTACCGCTTTTGATTCTGCTGGCGTTCTGGACCTGGTTGTGGGGTCCGATCGGGTTAATTTTGGCGACGCCGCTGACGGTGTCGCTTTTAGTATTCGCCAAGCATGTACCGGGATTGGAATTCCTCAATCTGTTGATGAGCGACCAGCCGGCAATGGAACCCAAGTTTACGCTTTACCAAAGAATGCTGGCGGAAGATTACGACGAAGCGTCGGCAATATTGACCGAGTATCTCGCCGATCATGCCGTCGAAAGTGCCTATGACGAGTTACTGTTGCCGGTACTAAGCTACGCCAAAGCTGATCGGCGCCGCGGCCGGCTCACTCCACGGCAAGAAGATTGTGTATTTGCCTTAATGCAAGCGCTGCAGGAGGAGCTGACAACAAACGGCATTGATACGCCGACCGCGCCATCGCCGCATATCCGGATCGTCGGCTGCGCGGCGGGAGGCGAAGCCGACCGTCGGTCGCTGTCATTCTTGTTTGACCTCCTCGATCGGCAGCGCTTTGATTGCGAAATTTTGTCAGACGTGGTTCTAGCGTCAGAAACCATCGCCCGGGTCGCAGCGCGCGCGCCAGCGGCGGTTGTAATTTCTGTCCTGCCACCTGGCGGTTTGGCGCGAAGTCGTTATTTGTGCAAACGCCTGCGTGCGGCGTTCGCACAGCTTAAGATTATCGTCGTGTGTTGGAACCCGAACGGCGATCAGCGCCAAGAAACCGAGGGATTTATCGCCGCCGGTGCCGACTTGGTGAGCGCGAACTTGCTCGAGGCGCGCGCGCAAATTGGCAACCTCGCGGTCATTGCTTCAGTGCCAAACAGCGAAGATCAGCATGCGGCGGTGAATGGTTGACGTTGAATATTAGCGTCAATTCACAGAGGAATTCGAAGGTCTCCGCCTCTGTCCCAAAATTGTTTCGTTTCGTCCTTGATTTGTAACAGTCGTTTTCCTCCGGTGAAAACCTCCTTCCATCAAGGAGTTTCGGCTTCATTGAATAAAGCTAGTCAGCTCGGGCAGTTGACACATCAGAAATCCTGGGTGTTTAGCCGAGGTTGTTGTAATTGAACGTGTTGGCGCAAAATTTTTACCTTCATTTATATTTTCGCCTCGAATCACGAAATTGAGAACTCCCGACAGTCAAGATCGCAAAAATCGTAATTTTTAAAATGGTACGCAGATTGCTGCCCTTATGCTTAGACCAACATTGAAAAATGGAGGATAGGATCATGGAAAAAATCACTAAGTTTTTTGTCATAATGATTCTTTCAGGCGTACTTGGTGGCTGCGCCACGCAGACTCGCACCGTCAGTTCGGAGACTCGCGAGGGTCCATCAAACACAGTAGTGGAGACAAAGACGGAAACTACCGAAACACGCAGTGAATCCGGCGGTGTGTTGAGCAGTACCGTTGACGTTGTCGGCGAGGTGATCGCACTGCCGTTCCGTGCGGTGGGCGCTTTGTTCCGGGGGATTTTCTAATTTACGATAGCGTGGCTGCGCCAGTGAGGAAGCACTATGCCCGATATTGAAAAAGCGCTGCTCGATGCGCGCGCCGTTTTCAAGTGTCCCGAGGACGTCGTCAATGCAAACGGTTTATCGCGCGAACAAAAAATCGAAATCTTGCGCCGGTGGGAATATGACGCCAGAGAAATGCAGGTTGCCGACGAAGAAGGTATGACCGCTCCGGCGTCTCAACCTCAGACTGCGCCGTTGGATTTGATACTCAAAGCGTTACGCGCATTGGGCGCGCCGTCAAATTCGGAAAAGTCAGCACCGACCAAACAGGGTGGTAGTTAAGTACTGGAATTTCGCGCGGCGCCGCAGATCTAAATGTCCGCAGCGGGACGGGTGGTGCAGTTGGTGGGCAAGGTCAATCGAAAGACCGTGCCCACGCCGACCTGGCTGGTATACGTAATCGTGGCGCGGTGCGCGTTGACGATTTGCTTGACTACCGCCAGGCCGATACCCATTCCCGTCGGCTTGGTTGTCGTGAGCGGCTCGAAGGCATCCAAGTCCTCCGGGATTCCCGATCCGGTATCAGCGACTTCTAAACAAAAGTTCTCCCCGCTACAATAACCACGTACCGTGAGTGTGCCGCCCTCCGCCATCGCTTCGGCTGCGTTGTTGCAAAGGTTCAGCAAGACTTGGATCATTTTTTTTCGATCGATCATCACTGCAGGCAGCTCACGAGCGAAATCCTGCTCGACGGCAATGCCGCGCTCCAGATAACGGGTTTGTTCGCGCGCCAAGACTTCGGCAGTCAAAGCTGCCAGGTCGATGGCTTCGAGATTGAGGCGTTGAGAGTTCGGGCTGGAAAAGTCGCGGATCTCTTCGAGTAACGTCTGCAGCCGATCGATCTCCCCTTTCATGCCGGCGATGATCTCAATAACGTTCGCGTTGACGTTCGGGCTTTGAGCTTGAAAGGTCTTTTCGAGCAGTTGAGCTGTGCATGAAATTCCGTTCAACGGATTGCCGATCTCATGAGCCACTTTGGCGGTGGCGAGTCCCAATGCGGAGAGTCGCTCTTTTTGGCGCAATTGTTCTTCGAGTTTTAGCCGTTGCTCGACGTCGTGCATAAGTGCGGCATGGGTCTGCTCAAGGGTGGCGGTTCGTTCGGTAACCCTTGATTCGAGCTCACGGTTAAGCCGGCGCAATGCTTCCTCAGCTCGCAAGCGCTCGATAAACTGCCCAATCTCACTGCCAATCGCCTCGACCATTTTTAGTAACAACTCGTCAGGGGGACGAATCTCACGACTGAAAAATTCCATCACCCCCAAAAATTCCGCACCCAGGCAAATGGGAAAACCAAAGGCGCCATGCAGATCCTCTTTCGCTGCAAACGGCGAGCGCGGAAAATTATCGTCATGGACGACATCGGCAATCCAGGCGGGTTCGCGACTGCTCCAAATGCGGCCAGGCAATCCGTATCCGGGAGAGAAGGCAGTGGTGCGGCAGATCGCCTCAAATTGGGGAAATGCCTTTTCCGGCGCGTGCCAAATTTCGGCGCAACGCAAGCCTTCCGCGTCGGACTGCTTAGTCCACAGCGCGGCGAATTCCCAGTTCAACGTTTGACAAATTGTCCGCAGAATTTTAACCGACGCTTCGCTTAATGTGCGAGACTCGGCCAAAATTTTGGTTACCGCGTGCTCTGCTGCCAAACGGTTCTGCGCTTCCACCCGCCCGGTGATATCGCGAATTATGCCGGTGAAAATGCGCCGATCACCGAGCTGGGTTTCACTCACCGCGAGTTCCATTGGAAAGATCGCGCCGTTTTTACGTAACCCGTGAACCTCGCGGCGGATACCGATGATCTTTCGTTCGCCAGTACAAAGGTATTTTAATATATAGGCGTCGTGCTGGCGACGATAGGGGTCGGGCATGAGCTGGCTCACGTTGCGGCCGATAACCTCGGCGCTGCTATAACCAAAAATCCTCTGTGCACCGGGATTGAACGAAGTGATTAGACCGTGCTCGTCGATGGTGACAATGCCATCGTCGGCAGTATCGACGATCGCTTGCAATCGGCCTGAGCTTTCGCGTACGGATAACTCACTCTGCCTGCGTTGGGTGGTTACTGCGGCTAAGACAAGCGTCATC
>DASSGE010000393.1:0-2333 GCA_035693605.1 Binatia bacterium | reverse complement strand
GCGGGAAAAACCGGGCACATCATTGACATGACCACACGAGCGTTAAATCTCCCGCGTTTTATAGCTGCGCTGTCTAAGTTCAGTTTTAAAATGAATCGAAACGCTCAGAGACGAGAGACACACCGATGTTGAACAACAAGTTTCGACAGGGTAGTCATAAGCGATAATGTCGAAAGTACAATCTTTACCGGACGCAATTTCTTGTCATGTTCGTGATGGCATGGCGATCGCGCTCGGCTGTGGATTGGAATCGCTTATTCCCTTTGCCGCGAGCCATGAAATTATCCGACAGCATCGTAAGAATCTGACCTTGATCGGTCCGATATCCGATACTCAATTCGACCAACTCATCGGCGCCGGATGTGTTCGCAAGATTCAAGCGTCTTGGGTCGGCAACGTCGCTGCAGGGCTGGGTCACAATTTTCGTCGTGCTGCCGAATTTAACGAGCCGGTGCCGCTGGAAATCGAGGAGCATTCAAATTTTACCATTGGTCTGGCGCTGCAGGCTGCGGCGATGGGTTTGCCATTTTTGCCCACACGATCGATTAAGGGCAGCGACATCGCGAAAGAACCGCACTTCGGTCGCGTCCTTTGTCCATTTACCGGTGAGGACCTGCTTGCGGTGCGCGCCCTGCGGCCCGACCTCGCCATATTGCACGTTCAACGAGCAGACGATCAAGGCAATGCCCATTTATGGGGCAACTTCGGCGTCATGCGCGAAGCGGCGATGGCCGCTAAGAAAGTCATCCTGACCTGTGAAGAACTCGTCGATCACTCGCTGATTCTCAGCGATCCCAACCGCAATCTCATCCCGGGTTTTGTCGTCACCAGCGTCATCCATCAACCCAACGGTTCTTTTCCGTCGCCGACACAAGGATTCGCCAGACGCGACGACGAATTTTACTTCGAGTACCACCAGGCGACGCGGACAGTCCAGGGATTTGATCGCTGGTTAGAGACGTATGTTTACGGGGTAAAAGATCACCGAGAGCTTCTCGAGCTGCTGGGTATAGAGCGTAGAGACGCGCTCCGGCCGGAAGGCAATCTGTTTGCGCCCGCGGTCAGCTTCAATTACTAATCCTACTGTCAAATTTAAGGAGGCAAATCATGAAAACCGTGCCGACGGCAAAACTGTCCCAAGAAGGCTGCGATATTATCGTCAACGCGGCCATAGAAAAGGCCAAGGAACTTAAACAAATCGGCAGTATATGCGTCGTTGATGCTGGCGCGCATCTGATGGCGTTCAAGCGCATGACCAACGGCCGAACCCACAATACACTGATTGCCCAAGCCAAAGCCCGTTGCGCGGCGTTGACGACGGCAGCGACCGGCAAGACCGGTCGGGATGGCAGTGAAATCCCCGATCATCAGGTCTTGGCGCAAACCCTTGCGGTTGGGCCGGGCTATTTCATCAGCATCGAAGGCGGCTTGCCGATTACCGTCGATGGCCAATGCATTGGCGGGGTCGGTTTTAGCGGCGCGCCGGCAGCAGTCGATCGGCAAATTGCCCAAGCTGGCATCGATGCGTTTAATAAAGCTTAACCGATGGTTCCAAGTTCGATGCTCCGGGTTCAAGATGCCTCGGAGTCCGGACGTTGAACCTTGAACACTTACAGTTGAACTACTCTCGCAGAGAACTAATGGTCGCCGCGGCGGCGCGGGAAATTCGCGATGGCGACAAAGTTTTCGTCGGCATGCGCTTGCCGCTTTTGGGTTTCGCTGTGGCCAAGGAAACTCACGCGCCCAACGCCATCGGGATTTTCGAAAACGGCGTGATTCGCGATTGGCCAGCGTTGGAGTCGATCTTTACCATGAGCGATCCGCCCAACATCGCCCGCGCGCTCTGCTGCGGTGGTTTAAACGAGGTAATGTATTTGCTGCAGAGGGGCCAGGTCGATCTCGGCTTCATCGGCGGCGCCGAGATCGACCGATACGGCAACTTGAACACCCATTGGGTAGAAGAAAACGGCAAACTTACACGTCTGCCGGGTAGCGGCGGCGCCGCCGATATCGCCGCCATGGCCAAGCGCAGCGTTATTATCATGAATCACGAGCGGCGCCGCTTCGTCGATACAGTCCATTACATCACCTCGCCCGGTTTCGGCACCGGCGGCGATTGGCGATTACTTCAAGGAATTTCCGGCGGCGGTCCGAGCCGGGCAATCACCAGCTTGGGAGTATTTTCCTTCGATGCCAAGACTCGCGAGATGATCCGGACGTCCACTCACCCCGGTGTGACCGTGGCCGATATTAAGAATGAAACCGGCTGGCCGTTGCGCATCTCGCCTGACCTCACGGAAACAGCGCCGCCCAGCGCGGCTGAACTTAGCGCC
>DASSGE010000392.1:0-2077 GCA_035693605.1 Binatia bacterium | reverse complement strand
CGATCACTACACCGCAGATTACTTCCTGAAGTGAGACAGCGTACCCGAGATTTGTCCGATTAATGAAACATCGCTGACAAACGAAGTGTCTCGGCGTGTACGTTTGCCCTGGGAATTTACAAATACGCGAATGATGAAGTCCTAACGGGCCCGTCGTTCTGGAATTTGCGCGAGGAATGCGCGTGGCGCGGACGTAACAGGCCTTTGCACCCGGTTAACCGAGGAATGCGACGTAATAAATTCCGTCCAGGAAAGAATTACCCAGTAAAAACTACCCGGAAAACCCACTCCCAAAGAATCATACACACTTCAACTCGCCAATTTTAAGGCGAAACTGGAGAGCCCCTTAGGGTTAAGCAGGTATTTTCATACAAAGCGCAAATCGCTCAATCCTCGGTTGACCGTCAAGTTCGCTAGGATTTGGCGTACTTAGACCGCTTTACGCCAAGTGGTACGGGGCTTGCGGTGTAATGGCTGACGAGAAGTGAAAGATGAAATGAAAACAAGTAACGGGGGTAACAATGAATCGACAAGCCAAAAAGGAAATTAGCCTAGGCGACCTGATCTACGCGTTGAGCGAAGCCGTGCGGCGTCACACCCGCGACGAAAAACTAGTTTACGAGATTGTCGCCGACTTGCTTGCCGGCATGGTCGCCGCGCGAGGCAAAATCAACTATTCTGAAATATTTACCAAACCGGCGCGACTGGCATCCGTATAAAGGCAACAGTGAAAACGGCGCTGGAACAACATCAAGGGGGAATCATGTATTGGTCTACAAAAACGGCTATAGCGTTAGCGGCTTCGGCGGTATTGCTCTCAGCGTTTGCCAACACCGTCCAGGCGGGCGCTCCGACAGAACAAGTGCGCCAAACGGCAGACAAAGTTTTACAGGTGCTCCAAGACCCGCAGTTCAAATCGAATAGCAATGCCGCCCAACGGCGCGATCAACTCACCCAGATACTCGCCAGTCGATTCGACTTCGCCGAGATGGCCAAGCGCTCGCTCGGTGCCAATTGGCAGAAAGGCAGCGCGGCCGAGCAACAACAATTCGTCCGACTTTTTACCAATCTTTTGGAGAACTCGTATATCGGCCAGATCGAAGCTTATAGCGGAGAAAAAATAAACTACGGCCGCGAATCGGTGGAACAAAACCAAGCTGATGTCGAGACCAAGATTGTCACCAAAAAAGGCGAGGAGGTCTCGGTCAACTACAAACTCAAAGCCGACGGAGGCAATTGGAAGGTCTACGATGTGGTGATTGAAAACGTCAGTTTGGTGAATAATTTTCGCAATCAGTTCAACCGCATGTTGGCCAAAGGCTCGTTCGCTGACTTGATTACCCAGTTGGAGACGAAGTCAACTATTAAACCGGAACGTAGTTAATCGATCAAGGCGAGCAATCGGAGGGCGCATGAAAGCGATGCTAACCAGGATGATAATCACGATGTCGGTCATCTTATCGTACACGGCCGTCTCGCCGGGAATGCTGGCTGCGAAAGAAAACTGGCAAGCGCTGGACGGTTTTACACCTCTGATTAGTCAGATGTCTCAATTTAGCGAGCGCTACGTGGTGATTCCGTTCGTTAATCATGAAGAAGAATTGACGGCAGCGGTATTTTTCGCCGCCACTTGCGATTTCACCGGCTGCGAACTCGAGCGGCGCGCCGGCTATGCGATCACCAATCCCGCGGGTTCGGACGTAAAATTATATATCGACCCGCGCGATCCCGAACTGATCGACCTTGTGCAGGAATTCAGCATGCGTCGACCCATTCGAAACGGAAGTAATTTTTACTAACGAGAAAGGAGATTTTTATGAAGCCTGGTCAAATTATAAGTAAGTCTGCTCTTCTGCTCATCGGAATATTGCTCTTTGGCGGCTGCGCCGGCGGCTCGCTGACCACCAGGGAAAAGGGCGCGGGCATCGGCGCACTCGGCGGCGCTGCCGTCGGCGGGATTGTCGGATCGGCGGTCGGGCATCCCGGCGCTGGCGCGGCCATTGGCGGTGGCCTAGGGTTAGGCGCCGGGGCAGTAGTTGGCGATCAAATCCAGGGGCAGCAAAACCAGAATAACCGG
>DASSGE010000391.1:0-4854 GCA_035693605.1 Binatia bacterium | reverse complement strand
CCCCGGCGTCATGGCGGGCTGGATCATTCTTGTGACTATTTTCATGCGCGAATTCAGCGCGACCCTGTTCTTATACAGCCCCGGCGCCGAACCGCTCGGGCCGCTGTTGTATTTCCTCTATCTCGACGGCATGCGCGGCCGAGTCGCGGCCATCGGCCTGGTCATATCGTTGATCTCGGTGATCCTAATCGCCATCGCGCAGCGCTACTCGCGCTGGGACACGAAATAAATTGACAATGGATAATGGATAATTGAGGATCGATGCGATCCTTGCCTCAGTCTGTCATCATCGACGAATACAAAAGGAGATAGAATCGTGGAAAAACTTTTTTTAACTGTGGGCTGCGGCAATTACGATCGTACCTTTGCGCTACGCACCGGCGACGTTCAAGCCGAAGGCATCCGCATCAACTACGTGCCGCTCGAAGCCGAAGAAATCTTCTGGCGCATGGGCCATCATCAGGAGTTCGATGTCTCTGAAATGTCGCTGTCCAATCATGTCACCATGATCAGCCGGGGCAATTCGCCATTCGTCGCCATTCCGGTTTTTCCGTCGCGTTATTTTCGCCATTCCTGTGTGTTCATCAACACCGACTCGGGTATCAAAACCGCGGCGGACTTTAAAGGCAAGAAAGTCGGCGCTCCGGAATACTCGATCACCGCGGCGGTGTGGATCCGCGGTTTTTTGCACGACGATTTCGCCGTCAAGGCCGCTGATATGCACTGGTTTACCGGTGGCCAGGAAGAAGCCGGCAGAAAGGAACGGGTGAAGCTTACCCTGCCGCCCGAAATCAAACTCGACCCCATCGCGGATGACAAAACTTTGAATGGCATGTTGGAAAGCGGCGAGATCGATGCGCTGATTTCGGCGCGCGCGCCGTCCTCCTTCGTCAAAGGCAACCCGAAAGTAAAGCGCTTGTTTCCGAACTATAAAGACGTCGAGATCGATTACTACAAGCGCACCAAGATTTTTCCGATCATGCACGTCCTGGTGATCAAGAAAGACGTCTACGAGAAGAATCCATGGATCGCCCGCAGCCTGTATAAAGCCTTCTGCGAAGCCAAAGACGTGGCGATCAAGAACCTGCATATCTCCAACACCATGGCATGCACGCTGCCCTGGCTCTCTTGGGAGCGCGAGCAGATGCGCGAAATCTTCGGCCCAGACTGGTGGCCCTACGGCGTCGAAGCCAACCGCCACCTGCTCGAACATTTGCTTCGCTACATGGGCGACCAGGGTCTGCTGGCGCGCAAACTCACCGTGGAAGAGATCTTCGCGCCGAATGTGGTGGGAGAGTTTAAAATCTAAGAAGGCACGAGATTTGAGGCGCGCGGCTGGACGACTGGAGCAGTTGGAACGATTGGAACCACTGGAACTGTCCCCGGACGCGTCACGCCTTCTTCGTTCCGCCCGCACAGCCCACCTGGCCACAGCGGATAAATCCGGCCGGCCCCATGTCATTCCGATCTGTTATATTTTCGATGCCAAACGTTTCTACTCGCCCATCGACGAAAAACCGAAACGCGCCGCTCCGGCCAAGCTCAAGCGGCTGACGAATATCCGCGAGAATCCTAACGTCGCCCTGGTCATCGATCATTACGACGAAGATTGGCGCAAGCTCGCCTATGTTCTCGTGTTCGGCAATGCGCGGATCTTATATAGAGGTGCGAAGCATCAAGCCGCCGTTCGGTTATTGCGAAGTAAATATCGTCAGTATCGATCCATGGCGATCGATGAACGGCCGATGATCGTTATCACCCCGAAACGAATAGTCAAATGGGGGACGATTTGAAACCGCGACCGGGCCGAGGATTTCCAACAAGTGCCGTTGTGACGGGCACAGGCTACAACGATCAGTGACGGCATTAAGGAGACGGTTCATGCTTGGTCGTCTCCATGACGCAACTCTTTCAGTTCCCGGCGAATTTCCGTCTTTAACTGCGCCTCGGTCGGTAGATATAGTTTGTATCGACTGGCGAAGATTTTGTTTTCCTGATCTGGCCCAAGGGTGTACTTCACAACTGCATCGTTCTTGTCGGCGCACAGAATCAATCCCAACGTCGGATTGTCCCCCTCGGTCCGCCGTTCGCGGTCGTAGTAGTTTACGTATAATTGAAGTTGACCTAGATCCTGATGCGTCAGTTTGCCGGTCTTGAGATCGATGATGACATAGCACTTGAGAACCGTATGATAGAAAACCAAATCGATGTAGAAGTGATCGCCGTCCAGCGTCAGCCGTTCCTGCCGCGCGATAAACGCGAATCCTTTGCCAAGTTCTAACAGAAAGGCTTGGAGGTTGTTAATGAGGGGGCTTGTTCGAGATCGGTCTCGACGAGCCGAGGGGTTTCCGGTAGGCCGAGAAACTCAATGACGATCGGGTCTTTGAAAATGTCTGCGGGCTGCTGAACGTCGTGGCCCTTCGTAGCCAGCTTCATCAGTCCTTTTTTATCCTTGCTCAGAGCCAGCCGCTCAAATAGCAGACTGTTGATTTGTCGTTCCAACTCGCGTGCCGACCAGTTGTTTTTGAGTGCCTCGATCTCATAGAACGCACGGGCTTGTGGTTTATTCACGCGCAGTAGAGTGCGGTAGTGAGTCCATGATAGGTCAGAATGGAGCCGACCCGGTTCCCAGGATTGGTCACGTGCTGCGTGGGGAATCTCTGTCGCCGTCTCGGAATCAGATTTCTAACGCACCGCGTACGAAATCTCAGTGGTGCCGGCTTTCGGGAAAATCGAACGCAGTGCGTTCGAAATCTTGCCGTCGAGAAGACGTGGGTATTCACTGTAAAAATTCCGGCAGTGTTCTAGGTTCCGAACCGAAACACCTTTGCCGAATTCCCCGCTCAACTTTCCGGACAATTCCGTCAACAGCCGTTCCCCATACCCGGCCCGCCGTTGACCCCGTTGCTCTTCCTCAACGATTTCCCGGCCAATGAGCCAGTAGGCCATAACCTGAGTCGTGTTGACCGACCGGGCGACATTAACCCGCGCAGACTCAAGAATTTGGCGAATCCTCTGATAGATTGGCGAAACTTTCGAAGGGGCCATAATCTATGTGTTCTCCGCGGTCTTGTGGTTGGAGCAGTCGTCAGTCGAATTGGTTACTTCAGAACCTCTGGCCAGGATACAACGCCTCTCAAGCCTTTGAAATGTCGTCATGTGACCCCCACACTTTCAAAGGGAGGAATATCAAAACCCGCATCTCGATTTATTCAGAACTTCTGGGACAGAACGCTAGAATGGTTTACTTGATGCCGAGCGTTTTGATCATGCGCAGAAAATACTTCTCATGCAGGCCCAGTGCTTTAGCTGCCGCAGCGCGGTTGCCGTTTGATCGTGCTAACGCCTGCGCCACTAAAGCCCGTCGTACCGACTCCATCGCTTCGCGATAGCTGGGGTTATCGATGCGTTCCATCGACTCCAGAGCGGCGATACGACTCGGCAGATCTTTGACGGTCAGCGTCTCGCCGCTGCCCAAGACCACCGCACGCTCGATCACGTTGGCAAGCTCGCGCACATTTCCCGGCCAGTGATAAGCCGTCAGTTTTGCCAACGCCTCGTTCTCGAGAATTGTGCAATGCTTTTTCGACTCGGCGGCGAACCGTCGTAGAAAGTGTTCGGCCAAAGCGCCAATGTCCTCGGCTCGTTCACGCAGCGGCGGCAGTGTGATCGCAATGACATTGAGACGGTGGTAGAGGTCCTCGCGAAATCGGCCGTCTTTGACGGCGCTCTCCAAATCGCGATTGGTCGCGGCAACGATGCGCACATCGACGCGGATCGGGTCGCGGCCGCCAACCCGGTCGAATTCCCGCTCCTGGAGAAAGCGCAACAGCTTGGTCTGTAGCTCCGCCGACATATCGCCGATCTCGTCAAGGAAAACCGTGCCGCCGTTGGCCAGTTCCATCTTGCCTTTTTTGAGCTGGTCGGCGCCGGTAAACGCGCCCTTCTCATGGCCGAACAGTTCGCTTTCCAAGAGTTCTTTCGATAAACCGACGCAGTTGATCGCCACGAACGGTTGGCTGCGTCGCTCGCTCCAGTTATGAATCGCCCTGGCGAAGATTTCCTTTCCCGTGCCGCTCTCGCCCAACAGCAACACCGTGGCATTGCTCGCCGCTGCCTTGCGCACCATATCCATTGCATCGGCCATTGTTTTACTGCGGCCGACGATCAGGCGATGGCGGTTGTCGGTTTCGGCCGCGAGAAGTTCCCAGCTCCGTTTCAGCGCCTCGCTTTCAAGCGCCTTGCGCACAACGATGTCGAAGTGGTTGGCATCGAGCGGCTTGGTGATGAAGTCATAAGCGCCTTCTTTCATCGCCGCCACCGCGCTTTCGATGGAACCATGGGCAGTAATGACCACAACGGGAAATGCCGTCCCTACGGAGCGCAAGTAGCGCAGCACCTCGATGCCGCCCATTTTGGGCATCTGCAAGTCCAACAACATCAGAGCCGGCTCATGCTTCTTGATCTCGGCCAACGCTTGCTCGCCATCGGCGGCCAAGGCAACCTCGCATCCCAACGCCCGTAAACGCACTTGCAACAACCGCCGCGCCGGCGCGTCATCATCGACGATCAGCACGCGTGCTCCAGATGTCGTCTTGCCAGGTTCCACGAACGTTTTATCTCTTATGAACGATTACTGGTCTGTTGTCCGAAAAGTTTCCACAACGAAGTGATCATGAGCTTACGCTCGGCTTCAGCTATGAAATTGCAGTTTTCCCGCTACCTTCGGATGTTTCCTGAGTCGTCATGCCGGCGCAGGCCGGCATCCAGGGGAGTGAGGGATGGATACCGACTTTCGCCGATATGACGGAAGCTTCATGCAAATTCGTCGCGTGAATCGTACCTGCACATCTA
>DASSGE010000390.1:0-9362 GCA_035693605.1 Binatia bacterium | reverse complement strand
CCGGCGTGCTGAAGGGCTATTCGCCGCAAACGACGTAGCAACTTCGAGGTAATTCGCTAAAGCTCGACCGGTAGTCCGTCGGTTCACGAAAGCAAAAAAGGGCGGGTCGAAGACCCGCCCTTTTCTTTGCGTACTCTGCGTCTTTACGGTGAATATTTCCGAAAGCTAAGCGCCCTTGCGCTTCTTCAGCTCTTCGATCAGTTGCGGCACGACTTTGAACAGGTCACCGACTACGCCGAAGTCTGAGTACTGGAAAATCGGCGCGTCAGGATCCTTGTTGATCGTAATGATGTACTTGGCGGTCTTCATGCCCGAGAGATGCTGCACGGCGCCGGAAATACCGACAGCAAAATAAATATCCGGCTTGACGGTTTTGCCGGTCTGGCCGATTTGCATGGCGTAGGGTACCCAGCCGGCATCGACTGCGGCGCGACTCGCGCCGACGGCGCCGCCGAGCACGTCCGCGAGCTCTTTGAGTATATTGAATTGCTCTTCGCCCTTGAGGCCGCGGCCGCCTGAGACGACAATCTTAGCCCCTTCGAGCGACGGGCCTTCGCGTTTGACGACGACCCGCTCTTTCATGTGGACTTTGCGCAAACCTTCGCCGGCGGCCGCCGGCACTTCTTCCACAGCAGGGGCTTGCGGATTTTCTTTCGGCTCAAATGACTTCGGCCGAACGACTAGTAGCTTGGTCCCTGGATTGAGTAGTGTGCTGGTGTTCTGGTAGCTCGCACCAAGCGCCGGAATGGTGGCAACCACACTGCCGTCTTTGAGCTCGAAATCGCCGACATCGGTGATCGCGCCACAATCTAGCCGGGCGCTCAGGTTGGCAACCAAGTCGCGCCCGGCATAGCTCGAGGCGAACAACATTACCGCGGGTTTATGCTGTTGAATCAACCCCGCCACGGTCTCCGCTGCGGGCAAAATCAGATAGTCTTTGTAGACCGCGTCGGCCGAGCGGTAGATCTTGCTCGCGCCATGGTTCGCCAATGTCTGCATGGCATCGTCGGGCGCCGGGCCGAGTAACACCGCCTCGGCCTTGCCGACTTCGGCGGCCTTGGCCAACATCTCCAACGACGTGGTGGTTATCTTGTCGTCGCCAATTTCCGCGTATACCCAAATTGTGTCCGCCACTTAGATCACCTTGATTTCAGCAAGAAAGTCCGCGATCTGCTTGCCGCCTTCCCCTTCGTCCGTTACCGCCTTGCCGGCTTGCCGCATGGGCGGCCTGCCGATGGTCAGAACCTTTTCGCGCGCACCCTGTTCACCCACTTGTTCAGGCGACAAACCGAGATCGGCCGCGCTGTAAACTTTAATCTCTTTCTTCTTGGCCGCCATGATGCCCTTCAACTGAGGATAGCGCGGTTCGTTGATACCGCTGCTGCATGCCACCAAGGCTGGCAGAGTCGATTCGACTATCTCGAAGCCCGACTCGCTCTGGCGTTTGATCGTGATGTTGCCGCCGTCGACGGTGATCTCCTTGGCAAAGGTGAGCGGCGGCAAACCGAGAAGCTGGGCGATCTGTCCATGGACAATCCCCGAGTAGCTATCGCCGCTTTCGGTCGCGCAAATGACCAGATCGTATTCCTGTTTCTTGATCGCGGCGGCGAGAAGCTTGGCTGTGCCGAGGGTATCGGAGCCGGCCACCGTATCGTCGAGAATATGCACCGCCGAAGTCACGCCCATGGCCAAAGCATTGCGGATACCGATGGTCGCATCGCTGGTTCCCATGGTAACAAGAACCACCGTACCGCCGTGCTTTTCCGTCAGGCGCAAGCCCTCCTCGACGGCGCTTGCCGCCGCAGGATCGAGCTCATGGGGCACGCCCTTGCGGACCAGCCGTTTGGTATTGGCATCGATCTCGATAGTGACCGTGCTGGCGGGAATTACCTTTCCACAAACGATAACGTTCAATGTCCCGTTCTCCCGTGATTGAATTACTGGCCATAGATACGACAAAGGCGCCCGGATCCAGGCGCCTTGTCATGAAGCTTTTCTCGTCGAAGATGAATGAGAAACGAATGCTTAGGAGATCCACTCCTTGACATTCCCCTCCATCACCACATCCAAGATTTCCTTGCAATCCGTGATGGCTTGGTCGACGACTTTTGGATCGTCTTTGAGATGAGGGATGCCGGTGCCCACTGCTTTTTTCAAAGCTTGAATGAACTCTTTGAACTGCTGGTCCAATGCATCAGTATTTGGTGCTGCTTCCATGCGTGTAATCCTTCGCTCTAGGTATAGAGCCGGCCCTTGTTTGGATCGGGAATCTCGAGATCCATTTTTTTGAGCAAGCCATCGATTTCTTCTTTGTATTGGGCGCGAGCCTCAGCGTTGGTACGGCGCTTCAACCCCCAGTACATGTATCGTTCGGAACGGTACGACTTACTATTGCCAAACATATCGAGACCCTTGACGTACCAGTAGTTGACCGCCTTCTGAATTCTCTCTTTCGATTCGCCGCCTTTGGCCGCCCACTCTGCGCTCGCATTAACGCCGAAATCGATATGCCCTTCTTCTTCGCGGATCATTTCAGGATCTTCGACCACGCGGGCCAGTGGCAAGTAAGTGCAGCCGATAAATTCTTCGAGCTGAAAGCGGCCGACGCGGTCGATCAAGAATCCGAACACCGCATAATCTTCCCAAGTTTTAATTTCACCGCGAAATGCCTCGACGTAGCGATCTTTGTTGGGTCGGCTGAGAACGAAGGAAACATCGACGCCGATATCGCCCGCCAGTTTGGCGATCTTACGATAATGGTCCATCTCCTCCGCGGCGGTGCGGGCGACGATCAGCTGATCGAGCTTGGTCGGCGCATTCGGCAAAATGTCTTTGACGTAAAGATTAGGACCGCCGATCTCGCAATCCGCCTGGATCGACAAAACACGGCGGAGCAAGTCTTGATATTCGGGATCCTGCTTTTCAAAATCCTTCAAATCCACCTTATCGGTAAACATTAATAATGCCTCCTCGTTGATGGCTAATTACCTGTAACCTTTAAAAAATTCTTAACAAAACGGCCTCGACAAATCAACAGGAGTAACTTGCCAGCAAGGCACGAACGGGCTATTGAGTGCCTAACGGTCGCGACGATCAATTTATGCAAGGCCAGGGAAATTTAACCTTACTCACCGACCTCTACCAGCTGACCATGGCGCAAGCCTACTTTCGCGAGCAACGGCTAGGTGCGGCGACCTTCAGTCTGTTCATCCGCTCTTATCCGGCCAACCGCAGCTACTTCGTCGCCGCCGGTTTGCGTGACGTGCTCGATTATCTGGAAAATCTCTCTTTCGACAACGTCGCCCTTGACTATCTAGCAGCGCAGGGGTTTTTCACGGATGACTTTCTCCATTATCTCAGCGACCTCAAGTTTACCGGGGACGTGTGGGCGATCCCGGAAGGCCGGCTTTTCTTCAAAGATGAACCGGTGCTCGAAATCACCGCGCCGGTAATCCAAGCACAGATCGCCGAAACCTTCGTTATCAACCAAATTCATCTGCAAAGCTTGATTGCTAGCAAAGCCGCGCGTTGTTTCCATGCCGCCGCTGGCAGGACTGTGGTCGATTTCGCTCTGCGGCGCACGCACGGCAGCGACGCCGGCATGAAGGTCGCCCGTGCCAGTTACCTCGCCGGCTTCGCGGGCACGAGCAATGTCATGGCTGGAAAGGACTACGGCATCCCTATCGTCGGCACCATGGCACACTCGTTCGTCATGAGCTTCGAAAACGAAATCGATGCCTTCCGGGCGTACGCGCGGTGTTTTCCGAGTGGCACGATCCTGTTGATCGACACCTACGATACCCTGGCTGGCGCGCACAACGCCGCGATTGTCGGCAGGGAAATGGCCGAGCGCGGCGCAAAGCTCATCGGCGTTCGCCTCGATAGCGGCGATTTGCCTGCGCAGGCGCGCGCGGTACGCAAAATCCTCGACAACGCCGGGCTTGAGCAAACTAAAATACTCGGCAGCGGCGGCTTGGATGAATACGATCTCGCGGCATATTCCGCCGAGCAAGTTCCCTTTGACAGCTATGGCGTCGGCACCAAGATGGGGACTTCCGCCGATGCGCCGTGGACCGACATATCTTACAAGATGGTCGAGTACGCCGGACGGCCGGTGCAAAAGCTCAGCACTGGAAAAATTTCCTGGCCGGG
Organism: Binatia bacterium; assembly: GCA_035693605.1. GTDB lineage: Bacteria > Desulfobacterota > Binatia > UBA9968 > UBA9968 > DP-20. The sequence continues at coordinate 5,210 of DASSGE010000390.1, read as the reverse complement.
GAAAAAACAAATTTTTCGCCAGTTAAATGATCGACGGAAGTTACGCAAGGATGTGCTTGGCCTACGCGATGAGAAGCTCGCTGATAGCGAACCCCTGCTCGAAAAGGTCATGGAAAACGGCCGCGCACTAAAAACCCCGCCGCTAACAATGTCGCGTGAAAGATTTCTCGACGAATTTAACCGCCTCGACCACGCCGTAAAAGCGGTTAGCAATCCCGCCACCTATCCGATCGAATACAGCGATGCGCTGCGCGAGTTGCAGCGTCACGTGGATGCGGCGATAAAACGCATGGCGCGAACTAGCCAATAATTTACTGCGCACTGAGATGTCGTTGGTAGTCGCAGGAGGAGTTAACGGATTGCGATATTCATCGCTCTCGTGGCGGGTACCCGCGCTAGTGCCTGCACCGCACCGAAACCGCAAGGGTCAGTTGACAGCGATCACTCGTCTAGAACTTCACCACAGCCGCGCCCCAAGCAACTCCGGCGCCGAACGCATTGAACAGGACGATATCGCCAGGCTGGATGCGACCGGCGCGTTTGGCCTCATCGAGCGCGACCGGGATCGATGCCGCGGAAGTGTTGCCGTACTTTTCGAGATTGACAATCACTTTTTCCATCGGTACGCCGAGCCGCTCGGCAAGAGCGACAATAATCCGTTTGTTAGCCTGGTGCGGGATGATCAGAGAGACTTGATCGACGGTGACACCGGCTTCGTCGAGAGCTTGCCGGCTAATCTCTTCCATCGAACGCACCGCGATCTTGAAGACTTCTTTGCCGTTCATGGTGATCGTGTGCTCGTTGTTGCGCACCGTCTCCAAGCACGGCGGTTTGAGCGATCCGCCGGCAGGAACGTAAAGCGTCTTGACGTAGGAACCGTCGGTTCGCAGCTTGGTGCTTAATACCCCGGATCCGTTCTCGGAAGCTCCCAGCACCACCGCGCCGGCGGCATCGCCAAATAGAATGCACGTGCCACGATCTTTCCAGTTGAGCATGCGGCTCAAGGCATCGGAACCGACCACGAGTGCTTTATTAGCTTTGCCGCTGCGAACGAATAAATCGCCCACGGCAAGGGCATTGAGAAATCCCGCACAGGCAGCGCCGACGTCGAAGGAAAACGCGTTGCGCGCACCGAGCTTGTCCTCGAGCACACACGCGGAACTTGGAAAAGGATAATCCGCGGAAACCGTGCCCATAATAATAGCGTCGAGATCCTTGGGGTCGACGCGGGCGTCGTCAAGGGCACGTTTCGCCGCCTCGTAGGCCATGTCAGCGTTGCCCTTGCCATCCTCGAGAACGCGCCGCTCTCTAATGCCGGTGCGCACGGTGATCCACTCGTCACTGGTGTCGACCATCTTCTCCAGGTCATGGTTGGTAATTACCTTGCTCGGAACTTCGGAGCCGGTACCGAGGATGACGCTGCGGCGTTCGGTGCGGCTCATGCACACCTCGCGAAAATCACACAAGCATTGGTACCGCCGAACCCAAAGGAATTGGACAAAACCACTTTGACATCGGCTTTGCGGGCATGATTGGGGACATAATCCAGATCGCACGCGGGATCGGGAGTTTCATAATTGATCGTCGGCGGAAGCATACCGTGATGCAGCGCCAACGCCGAGTAGACTCCTTCAACTGCTCCCGCGGCGCCGAGCAAGTGACCGGTCATCGATTTGGTCGAGCTCACCGCCAGTTTAGACGCCGCTTCGCCGAAGACCGTTTTGATCGCCGTGGTTTCGTTGGCATCATTGTATTCCGTCGAGGTGCCATGAGCATTGATGTAACTGACATCGCTCGGCGCGATTCCGGCGTCTTTCAATGCCAAGCGCATGCAGCGTGCCGCGCCTTCGCCGTTCGGTGCTGGCGCGGTCATATGATGCGCATCACCGTTGGCTGCGTAACCGATCACTTCGGCGTAGATTTTAGCGCCGCGTTGGCGCGCATGCTCGTGTTCTTCGAGGATCAAAATACCTGAGCCTTCGCCGATAATGAACCCATCGCGGTCTTTGTCGAACGGCCGACTGGCACGCTCGGGCTCGTCGTTGCGCGTCGATAGAGCTTTCATGGCAGCGAAACCGCCCACGCCCAACGGCGTGATCGCTGCTTCGGCGCCACCGGCGATCACCGCGTCCTGCAAACCGCGGCGAATCATATGATAGGCCTCGCCGATCGCATGAGTGCCGGAAGCGCAAGCCGAAGTCGGTGTGAAGTTGATTCCCTTGGCGCCGTAACGAATCGCCACATGACCGGGAGCCAGATTTGAGATAACCTTTGGGATGAAAAACGGCGAGATCTTGCGCGGTCCGCCAGCCATCAAAGCCTCTTTGGTCGCTTCAAGCGTATCGAGACCGTTCATGCCGACGCCAATAATGACGCCGACATTCTCGGCATACTCGCCCTCGATCTTAAGACCGCTGTCAGTCATCGCCTGCGCCGTCGCCCCCATGGCATATTGAATAAAGAGATCCATTTTCTTGATCTCTTTCGGTTCAATGTACTCGTCTGCTTTGAAGTCAGGCACTTCACCGGCAATGCGTGAAGCAAAGGGTTCGACGTTGAAGCGGCTGATCTTGCGGATACCGGAGCGTCCCGCCATTAAAGCATCCCAGTTCTTGTCAACGCCTGTTCCTAATGGCGTGACCAAGCCGATTCCCGTCACAACAACTCTGCGTGGTTCAGTTGTATTCACTATGCTTAGCCAATCGTTAATGGATTTGAAATATCAAGATAAAGGAGAGTTACCGGTGAATCAACCGGAATTTCAAGCTATTGATATCGTTCATGAAGCTGTTGAATGTGGCGAATCAACGGAGCGATCCTGCTGTCGGTCGAACTAGCAGCGCCGGACGCCCTGCCGGAGCCGGCTTCCAAAGTATCGAGCACCGCTGCCACCGAACCGCGCAGGCCGGCGAGATCGTAACCACCTTCAAGTAGAAAAGCGATCTTGGCATCGGTGAATTTCTCGGCAAGTGCAATTAACCGGCGCGACATCAGCGCGAAGCCTTCCTCCGTGACGCCCATGCCACCGAGTGGGTCACGCCGATGCGGATCGAAACCGGCAGAGACCAAGATCCAATCCGGGACGAATTTTTCTGCCGCCGGCACGATGATATCGTGGAATACTTGCGCATACTCGGCGTCGGCGCAGCCGGCCGGCAACGGTACATTGATGGTAAAACCTTCGCCTGCACCGGTGCCGATTTCAGTGGCAGCCCCGCTGCCGGGGTAGTACGGATACTGATGGGTTGAAACGAACAGGACCGAGGGATCGTCGTAAAATGCATCCTGAGTGCCATTGCCGTGATGCACGTCCCAATCCATGATTAGAATTTTTTTGGCGCCATGACTGCGCTTCAGATACTCCGCGCCGACCGCCATCGTGTTGAACAGACAAAACCCCATGGCGCGGTTGCGCAGAGCGTGATGGCCCGGCGGTCGCACCAGAGCGAATCCGTTGCGACAATCCCGCGCAGCGATGGCATCGAGCAAACGAACGAATCCTCCCACCGCCAACAGGCTGACAGCGTACGAATCACGGCAAGTAATGGTATCTCCATCCAATGCGAAGCGGCTATGTCTAGCCGTCGATTCGATCAACTTGACATGATCTTTGCCATGGATCGCTTCGAGGTCGGCGCGTTGAGCCGGCCGCGGCGATAACAATGCGAACTTAGAGGGATCGAGAGTCTCGGCTAGGTCGAGCAGCACTTTGATCCGCTCGGGACGCTCCGGATGAGCCTCTCCCGGCTGATGCTTCAGATAGTCTTTATCGACCACGACTGCCGTCCGCGCCATACGATGAACGTAACACCGACCACGCGGCGCTGCAAAGCATATGGATCGAGATTGCCTCAGTCGAGATTCCTCTCTTCGTTGAATGACACCTATCAGCGCCTGTCATTTGGAGCACAGCGAGAAATCTTTTGCGGCTCTGGGCAACCGAGTCGAAACAAACACGGTGCAATCTTGCGGAGGCGAGTGAAATCGCTTAGTTTAGCTACATGTTTGGGATCGGCATGCCGGAGTTATTGTTGATTTTGGGACTAGCGTTAATTGTCCTGGGACCCAAGAAGCTGCCCGAACTCGCCAAAACTTTGGGTAAAGGACTGGCCGAATTTCGCCGGGCCACCGATGAGCTCAAGGATGAATTTCGCAAAGTCGAAGCGGATCTCGACAATGCCGATCCCGTGACCGTTCCACCGACCGAGGATTCCCGGGTTGCTCAAACTTCGGGAACACAGCCGCCGGAAACCATTCCCGATAACGCCGAGAAAAAGTGACAATGTCAGACGGCAAGGGGCAGCCCGCCGATGTTCAAATGCCCTTCACCTCTCATCTGGGAGAGTTGCGCGAACGCTTGATCAAATCCGTTCTCGCCGTCGCGATCGCGTTCATTGGCTGCTTTTATTATGTCGATGCGATCTTTGCGATTCTCGCCGCGCCTCTGCGTCGCCTTAAAATTGACGGACTGACCCTGATCGGCACGGCGGTCACAGAAGCATTCTTTACCAAGATGAAAATCGGCTTCGTCGCCGCGCTGGGAGTGGCTCTTCCGGTGCTTCTTTGGCAGGCATGGCAATTCATTGCCCCCGGCCTCTACGAACACGAAAAGCGCTACACCCGCAGCTTCGTCTTTGCCGGCTCGCTGTTCTTCTGCGCCGGCGCAGCGTTTTGTTACATCATACTGATTCAACAAGGATTGAGCTTTTTGTTGCACCGTTACGAGGTCATCGGTGTCAAGCCGATGTTGCAGGTCGGCGATTACTTGTCGACGGTATCACGAATGGTTTTGGTAAGCGGGGCGATGTTCGAACTGCCCGTGGTAGCATTTTTCACGGCGCGGATCGGGCTAATCGACCATCGTTTCTTAATTCGACACAGCCGCTACGCCCTGATCGCCATCGCGCTGCTGGCCGCGATCCTGACGCCACCTGACTTGATCTCGCAAATCCTGCTGATGGTGCCGTTGTTTGGGCTTTATCTTTTAAGTATCGCGGTCGCGTACTTGGCACGCTTCCGCATGAACCGGCTGGACCGGGCGGGGTAAATAACCGCCATTTTAGATTTACAGTCTGGCCGCCGCCGGGCGACTCAGCAGGACGGTCGAGCTACACTCAAACCTGCGGTTGCAAGACTTTTCCCTCGCTCTTGGCCGCATCTACTTTACAATCGCGAAAACATGGCAAGCTCCGCGCAGCGCAAAGTTTGGA
>DASSGE010000389.1:0-8695 GCA_035693605.1 Binatia bacterium | reverse complement strand
CTGACATCATTCAAGCGTCAAGTCGATCAGCGGGTCGGGGTATTACGTCTATGCAATCTCGACCCATCATTGCAGGGATATTTTAATCACGATCGATTTTCGGAATGCTTCGATATCTACAATGATCTCGAAGCGGCGATGGAAGGAGATACTCGAAGTGGCAAGCACGGATGCGGTCACTGAGCTCAATCCGAGAATATTTCAGATCAGGGGGCTCGGCGGCAGCAGCCACTGTTACGTCATTCAAGGCGATTATATGAACGTTATGATCGACTCGGGGTCGGACCAGAACTTCCCGGTGCTAGAGCGCGGACTGCGCCATATCGGCATGAAGGTGCGCGACATCAATCTGGTGATTAATTCGCACGAGCATTGCGATCATATCGGCGCCAATCGCTATTTTCAGGAGTCGGCGATGATCGCCGCCTACCGTTTGGCTGCGTCGAAAATGACCACGGGCGATTACTACGTGACCATGTACAAGGGCAATGACCTCAATGAACTGCCGATGCGGGTGCATTTGTGGCTGGAAAATATGACGCGCATCGACCTGGGGAATTATACGTTGCGTGTGTTTCACACTCCCGGCCACACGTCCGGCTGTATTTCGATCATCGAGACCAGCGGCGGATTGCTGTTTTCCGCCGACAGCGTATTTGCCGGCGGCACGCTTTCGTATATCGCCGAGAGCGGCAGCATCGGCGACTACCTCGACTCGCTGGCGCGGTTGCGCAGTTTCAGTTTAAAGGCGCTCTATCCCGGTCATGGCCGAGTTTCGACGACGCCAATCGACGATATCGATCGAGCGATCGGCAACGCGCAGATGCTGCTGGAATCAAAGCATCACGAGACGGTGGATATTTTTTTTCAAAATGCCCATGAGAATTCCGCAGCAAATGACACGGAGGCTGCTGTAGGGAATTAACAAACAGCACGTAAACATGATCGCGCTTGCTGTGCCTTCACGCCGCAAGCGCGAGAAAAGCGCTCCAGGGCTTCGATGCTGAAGCGCGCGACAAATGACATGCGAAAAATAGTTCACGCACGCGACGTGTTTGTCGTAGCGCGCAGGATTCTATGGCTTTTGCCGGCGGCGCTGCTTCCGCGAAGTTCGTGGTCGGTCATTTCGGCATTAGTGCCAAGCTCTCGCATCCGTAGATCGGCAAAGTAAAACGAACCGTCGAAAGTTGCATGAGCGATGTGCTGGTGGGTGCATCGGAGTTAGTGGTTCAGAAATTACGCAATTGAGAGGACAAATATGAAACTTCGAATGGTCTCGGTTCTGATATCGATCGTCTTATTGATCTTCACCGGCAATAGCGCCGCGGAAGACAAGCTGGAAAAGATTTATGTCGGGGTCGCCGGCCTGAGCGGCGCGCTGGCGCATGCATTCATCCCCAAAGATACCGGCTTGTATGAAAAACATGGCCTTGATGTTGATTTAGTATTTTTTCAGGGCGGCACCCAAGGAGTGCAATCGCTCATCGCCGGCGGTGTGCACTTCACCGTTTCGTCGGGGTCAGAACTCATCGCCGCGCGCGTCGCCGGTGCGGATGTGACAATCGTAGCCGGCTATATGAATACGGTGCCGTACAGCATCGTTGCCGATAAACGGGTCACGCGCTTCGATGATTTGAGAGGCGCTAAGGCGGCAGTCAGCCGGTTCGGCACCACATCCGATCTCGCAGTGCGCTACGCTTTCGAACAAAACGGATTGATCCCCGGCAAGGATATCACGTTAGTTCAATTGGGCGATCAGGGCGCGCGCTTCGCGGCGCTCACCGGCGGCACGGTGCAAGCGACGGTGATCTCGCCGCCGTTCGATCTTACCGCCAAGAAACTGGGCTATCGGATTCTCGCCGACATGGCGGACCTCGGTTTGCATTATCAGCATGAAGCTTTAGCTACGACCGAGCGCGTGCTGGCAACCCGGCCGGATACCGCGCGCCGGTTTCTCAAAGCGTTCATCGCCGGCATTCATGTCTGGATGACCGACGAGAAAAAGACCAAAGAGATATTGGCCAAGCGCTTGAGAATCAAAGATAACGAGATCCTCGATGAGACCTATTCGGCCTACAAAAAACTGACTGAAAAAAAACCTTACCCGACACTTAAGGGTCTCGAGTTTCAGATAGCCGACCTCACGCTGCGAAACGCCAAGGCGAAAGGCGCCAAACCTGAATCTTTCGTTAATATCGGCTTGCTGAAAGAGATCGACAAGAGCGGATTTATCGATGGGCTGTACAAAAGATAGTCGCGTTTCGGATGCAGATTGCCAGCCCGTCGATATCGCTCGGAACCGAGAACGGGTTTGTTCGCTTTCGATCTGCTGGCTCAGGCAAAACTGCTATGGAGCCTTCGTACAAGTGAGCGCTAAAAGTTGGAGCATCACGGACATTAAGTAAGAACGACCGGGCCTCTCTCTCGGCGGAGTACTGGTGACGACGCCGCGACATTCTACGTTTCCAGTTCATCGAAGGGCGAAGAGTTGGATTTGTTAGCCAATGTAATGATGACCACGCTGGCCGCGGTCGATGAAAAGTCAAGGCTCTGATCGGCAAGTGATCAGAAGGAAATAGCGCTTATCAAAATACCATGCACTCGATTCGGCGGTGATGATTCTATAGGGAGAGCGCTCGCGAATAGCTTGCGCTCGGGTAATTGGGAAATCGTATCGGAGCAATACGTAAACGCGCGCATGGCGCTTGTTGATCATTGGCATTCACCGGGTTGGTCTCTAAATGGCGTAACAAGACTAACCCCATTGCGTTAGCCGATGCCTAGTTTCGCGGCATTGAGCTTAACGCGTGAGCAGTCGGCTTACCGTCTCATTCTTAGGGCGACGATATATTTGGCAATTTTCCTCAAAACACTGGTGGCACAAGCGTTGCTCGTATCGCTTGGCGACTCATGAACAAAATTGAAGCATATAAAAAGGAGAAAGCCGGTCTCGATATTCTCGACGATATTGCCCGTTACGCCTCACAGGGCTGGGAAAAGATCACCGACGGCGACAAGGAGCGACTCAAGTGGGCGGGGATTTTTTTTCGCCGCCAAACGCCCGGCCGTTTCATGATGCGCTTGCGTTTCGCCAACGGACTGATGAACGCGCCACAGTTGCGCACGATTGGCACGATCAGCCGCGACTTTGGCAAAGGCTTCGCCGACATTACCACGCGCCAGCAAATGCAGCTGCGCGAGTTCACGATCAATGATGTGCCGGAGATCTGGCGCCGCCTGCGCGCGGTCGATCTGATTTCGCTCCAAACAGGCATGGATAACATCCGCGGCGTGATCGGCTGTCCGGTGGCCGGCTTGACGCCTAACGAGCTGTTCGATGCTTCCCCTGTCGCTCGTCAGTTTACCGATTTGTTTATCGGTAATCGGGCATTCACCGATCTGCCGCGAAAGTTCAACGTGACCATCACCGGATGCAAAGAGGCTTGCACGCACGCCGAAGCGCAGGATCTCGCTTTGACGCCGGCGTTAAAGGAAATGGACGGCGCTCAGGTGAAAGGCTTCAACATCGCAGTCGGCGGCAAACTTGGCTCGGGCGGCTTTCGCATCGCCTCGCCGTTGGATGTGTTCGTCACCCCGGACGAAGCGCCGGCGATCTGTTCGCATATCGTCATGATCTTTCGCGACAACGGCGCGCGCGAGCTGCGCACCAAGGCGCGCTTGGCTTTTCTCATCGACGAATGGGGCGTGCCGAAGTTTCGCAAAGAGCTTGAACGGCGCGTTGATCGCCCGCTTGCCTCCGCTGGGCAAGATCAACGCACGCCGAAACACACCGATCATATCGGTGTGTTTCGCCAGCAGCAGGCAGGGTTCAATTATATCGGCCTCGCCGTGCCTGTTGGGCGCATGACTTCGGAGCAGATGCTGCAAGTCGCTGACTTGGCCGAACGCTATGGCAGCGGCGAGCTTCGTCTGACGGTCGGGCAGAATCTGATCGTTGCCAACGTGCCCGACAGTCGGATCGGCGAACTCACCGAAGAGCCGGTGCTCCAGGAGTTACGTTACGATCCGTCCGAAGTCATGCGTGGCCTGGTGAGTTGCACTGGCATGGATTTTTGCCACTTCGCTTTGATCGATACCAAGGGCTGGGCGCTGAAAACTGCGCGCACGCTGGAAAAGAAATTGGGCAAAACTCAGCCGCTACGCATGCACTGGTCGGGTTGTCCTGCGAGCTGCGGTAACCACACGGTCGCCGACATCGGCCTGCTTGGTAAGAATATTAAACTCAACGGCGAAGTCGTCGAAGCGGTCGATGTTTTCGCCGGCGGTGCGGCCGGTTGTGAGGCGAATTTTCCAATTAAGCTGTTAGAAGACGTTCCCTGCGAAGATTTGCCGGAGGTGGTTGCCGGATTGGTCAAGCATGGTGCCTTCAAAGCGATGCGCCAGCAGTTGCGAAAGATTCCCCAAGCGCCAGCGCTGGGCAACAACGTCAAGGAAACAACCGCATCGCGCAAGCCGCTGATTCGTAGTGCTGACATTGCCGAAGGCGCGGCCAAGCTGGTGCGAGTGAGCAACCAGGAAATCGCGGTGTTCAAGTATCAAGGCAAGCTTTGCGCGCTGCAAAACAATTGTCCCCATCAAGGCGGCCAGTTGTCCGCCGGCTGGATCGAAGACGGCGCAGCGGTCTGTCCACTGCACGGTTACAGGTTCGACTTGACCAGCGGCGCCTGCGCCACCGACCCTAAACTCACAGCAAAAATTTTCAAACTCGCCGCAGAAGGCGAAAATTATAGTGTGGAGGAGTGATCGAGATGGAGAAAGTCAATAAGCCAACTCGGCGCGAATTTCTCAAAGTGGCCGGCGCTAGTTCGTTGGGGCTGCTATTGAGCCACCTGCCAACGCGCTGGGTCGGCGGCGTCTATGCCGCGGATGCACCGGAAACGACCAAAATTCGCTTCGGTATTATCGCCCTGACCGACTGCTCGTCGATCGTCATGGCGCATGAGCTTGGCCTGTTCAAGAAACATGGCATCGAGTCGATAATTTCGAAGGAAGCCTCATGGGCGGCGATTCGCGACAAGCTCACTCTCGGTGAGAATCAAGCGACGCATATGCTTTTTGGCATGCCGTTTTCATCGAGCATGGGGCTGCTCGGCTCGCCGGTGAAGCCGATGATCATACCCTTCGAACTTAACCGTAATGGCCAGGCGATTACCTTGGAAAACGCTCTTAAGGCCAAAGGTGTGCGGACGCCGCAGCAGCTGAAACCGATCGTCGACGAAGCGAAAAAAACCGGCACGCCGATGACGTTCGCCATGACATTCCCACCCGGTACGCACGCCATGTGGACGCGCTACTGGCTTGGTGCCGGCGGCATCCACCCCGACAAGGATGTGACGCTGATCACGATTCCGCCAGCGCAGATGGTGGCGAATATGAAAGTCGACAAGATGGACGGCTTTTGCGTCGGGGAGCCGTGGAACGCCCGCGCCATCGCCGACGGCATCGGTTACACGGCGGTGACGACCCAGCAAATTTGGAAGGACCATCCGGAAAAAGTCCTGGCGTTTACTGAAGAGTTCGCCGAGAAAAACCCCAAAACCGTGAAAGCGATTCTGCGCGCCATGACGGAGTCCAGCCAACATATAGACAAGTTGGAGAACCGACCGCACATGGCCGAGGTGGTGTCGAAACCGCAGTACATCAATACGCAAAAGGAAGTCATCCTGGGGCGCATGCTGGGCGATTACGATTACGGTGACGGACGCAAAGAGAAAGATCCCAACTTCATGACCTTTTTTGACCGCAACACCAATTTCCCGTGGAAGTCGCATGGCGTTTGGTGGCTGACGCAATTTCGCCGCTGGGGCATGGTCAAAGGCCCGCCGGATTATGCCGGTATCGTCAACAAAGTGATGCGCCCGGATATCTACCGCGAAGTCGCCAAAGAAATGAGTGTAGCGGTGCCGAAAGAAGACATGAAGAGAGAAACGCTCTTTGACAAAATCGAATTCGATCCGGCCAAGCCGGAAGAGTACGTCAAGAAATTTTCTGTCAGCAACGTTGTTTAGGGGTGTTTGGTAAAATGGAAAAACGTCTGGATACTGCGGCGCTGGTTTTGCCGCTGCTCGGTATCGGATTGGTACTGATCATTTGGACCGCGATCAGCTTGAAGGTCGCCCCCGACTTGCCGTCGCCGCTCAAGACCTGGCAGGAAAGCCAGCAATATATTCTCAACCCGTTCTTCAAAGACGGCGAGATGAACCAGGGGATTTTGCGTTTTGCATTCTTGAGCTTGGTCCGCGTCGCTAAAGGATTTGCGTTAGCGATCGCCATTGGCACGCCGTTGGGTTTTCTGCTCGGCCTGTCGCGAAAGTTTAATCAAGCCTTCGATCCGGTCATCCAAGTGCTGCGGCCGATCTCGCCGTTGGCCTGGTTGCCATTGGGCTTGGTTATCTTCAAGCAGTCGGAGCCGGCAGCGCTGTTTACTATTGCGCTCTGTGCCATGTGGCCAACGGTGATCAATACCGCCATGGGTGTGCGCAGCATCGGCACGGAATATTTGAACGTCGGCCGGGTGCTTAAGCTGTCACCCATGAAGACGCTGAGAAAAATCATGATCCCGGCGACTCTGCCTTATATGTTTACCGGCTTTCGTCTCAGTCTCGGCATGGCTTGGCTGGTGATTGTCGCGGCCGAGATGCTCACGGGTTCGCCTGGCCTCGGGGGCTTTCTCTGGCAGGAGTACAACAGCCTAGTTTACTCGCACATTCTACTGTCCGTGCTAGCGATCGGTTTGATCGGCTTTGCTCTGGATCGGTTGATGAGCGTAATCGAGCGCCGGTTCAAGACGGCCTAAGGAATCTGTCATGGCAATTTTAGAACTCAGAGGCGTGGGCAAAAGTTTTTCGCGCGCTGGCCGGACAAAGTCGCAGACGGGTGAGATCGAGGTGTTAAGGGATATCAATTTGTCGATTCGCGAGAACGAATTCGTCTGCATTGTCGGCCGGTCCGGGTCGGGTAAGAGTACGCTCATCTCGCTGATGGCCGGCCTTATCGAAGCCAACACCGGCACAATCTCGCTTGAAGGCACACCCATCGCCGGACCCGGACCGGACCGCGGCGTGATCTTTCAGAACTATTCGCTGCTGCCCTGGCTGAACGTGTTTGATAACGTTTACCTGGCGGTGGACGCTGTTGCAGCCGATTTGACAGATCAGGAAAAACGCCAGCGCACGAACTACTACCTCGAACTGGTCAACCTCGGTGCCGCGCTGACAAAAGTTCCGCGCGAACTTTCCGGCGGCATGCGCCAGCGGGTGGCAGTGGCACGCGGCCTGGCCATGGACCCCAAGGTTTTGTTGTTGGATGAACCCTTCAGTGCGCTCGATGCGTTGACGCGCGGCACACTGCAAGACGAGCTGGCGCGTATTTGGATGGAAACGCGCAAGACCGTGGTGATGATCACCAACGATATCGATGAAGCCATTTTACTCGCCGATACCATCTATACGTTGACTTCAGGGCCGGGCGCGACGCTCGGTCCGGCGGTATCGGTCGATGCGCCCCATCCGCGCTCGCGAGTGCAGTTGAGCGATCAAGCAGGCTATCACAAAGCCCGCCGCGACACGCTGCGAATGCTTACAGGCGGCACTCTTGCTACAACGACAGCTCCCGCGCCACGGCCGGAGCCTTTCCTGCACTAAGGACCAACCGATGATTCCAGCGTTAGAACTGACACAACTGGGCAAGAGTTACGATACCGCTCAAGGACGGTCGATCATTGTTAAAGATTTTAACCTGCGCGTCGGTGAAGGCGAATTTGTCTGCATCATCGGTCATTCGGGTTGCGGCAAGTCGACGGTCTTGTCGATCGCCATGGGACTCAACGATGCCAGCGAAGGCGGCGTGATCATCGCCGGGCGCCAAGTGGTCGGGCCTGGCTTGGATCGCGGCGTGGTGTTTCAATCGTCGGCGTTGTTGCCCTGGCTCACGGCGCGCGAAAATGTCTTGCTCGCCGTCGATCAGCGCCACGATCGTCATTCCCAGCGCGTCCGGCGCGGCCTCGCAGATAAATTTCTTTTTGCCGTCGGGCTCGATGGCGTCGCCAATTCCTACCCGGACCAACTTTCCGCCGGCATGCGCCAGCGCGTCGGTATCGCCCGCGCTTTGGCTTTGGAGCCAAAAGTGCTGTTGCTCGACGAACCGTTCAGTTTGCTCGATGTGATCACCCGCATGGAGCTGCAAGATCAGGTGATCCGATTGTGCGCTCAGGAGAAGAAAACCGTGCTGATGGTGACCCATGATGTCGACGAAGCTTTGTTGCTCGCCGACCGGATTGTCATGATGACCAATGGCCCGGCCGCGACGGTCGGCGAAATTCTTGGCGTGCCTTTCGAACGGCCGCGCGACCGGCTGACCCTCACCGAACAGCCCACGTATCATCGCTTGCGCAGCCAAATGCTAGGCTTTCTTGAAGAGCACGCGCCGGAGCGGGAGGCCACATCAGCACAGCAGCAGGATAAGCCCTTCGAGCAGACGGTGCAGCCAACTGCGGAAGAAGTTTTCATCATCGATAAATACACAGGGTTCAACCGGTTTCGCGGCAAATATCGCAAATGTGCGACGACGGTGCATGTCGATTTGAACTCGGCGCGCGCGGAGGCCAAGGCGCTGGCGTAAATGCGACCAGCGTATTGAGCGCGATATCGTGGAAGCTGCCGAGGCGAGACCTGCT
>DASSGE010000388.1:0-2140 GCA_035693605.1 Binatia bacterium | reverse complement strand
GCAGCTCACCAAGCTGAGGGTCTGGATCTCGCGTCTCCCACGCGGAGCCCCGCCCCGAATCCGGCATTCTGCGGGCCGTGCCAATGAACTGAAAATGGGTGCCGGCCTTCTCCGGCACAAATCCCTCGCCTCCCGCAGCCTGTCATGTCGAAGGGGGTGGAGTTTTAGTCATTCCCCGAAAGGGACAAATAAGCGGTCAAAGGATTTGATCGAGTTATTTTCTTAATGCCGCGATACGATCGGCAGTAGCGGGGTGACTCGAGAGGAATCCTCCTCCTCCGCCCTGTTTTTCCTGCCTGAGAATCCATTCAAGCGTTCTTTCCATGGTCTGCGGCGAATAACCAGCGCGTTCCAAGAGTTCAACGCCATGGGTGTCGGCGGCGTATTCTTCGCGACGGCTATAGCCGCGCGCTATCAGTGTGCCGGCAATCGGCGTCACCGCGCTACTGCCGGGAATGATCTGTTCCAAGAGTACCATGCCGATATTAAGACCGGCGCCAAGCACTTGAGCTCGGGCAACGTGCCCAAGATCGTCGTGAGCAATTTCGTGGGCGAGCACGCCGCGCAATTGATCGTCGTTGGCCTTTTCCAACAACCCGGTGGTTATGTAATATTCACCGCCACCCGCGTTTGCCGCATTGATGCTGGGATCGGAAATCAAGCCAACGCGCACTTGGTTGGTCGACTTGCGGTTATTAGTGACGCGCAGAAGCGGGACCATAATCTCTTTCAGCCGCGCCGCCTCGCGCCGATCAATGGGCACCGTACGTAGCTTAGACTCGGTCCCAGACGAGTCATTCCTACCGCCCGATGTGGTTACGATTTCAGCACAACTGCTCAACAGGAAAATTGCGATAGCCAATCTGCTCAAATTTTTCATAAAGACCTCAGCGTCGGTTCGGTGGTCAAGATGCTCCCGGACTTTGGAATTTTTTACTGGCGAGTTGTTGCAGCAGATCGGCAAAGCTAGATTTATTGAGCAGGCCGCTGAATTGGGACCGGTAGTTATTGACCAAGCTAACATCTGCCACTACGACATCGAAAACTTTCCAATCATCGCCTTGCTGCATCAACCGGTAATCGATGCCATGTTCAGTGCCTTTTTTGTCGCGAACTTTGGTGCTCACAGTGGCTTGATTGGCGTCACGCCGCTCCGCCCCATAGATAATTTCTTCGCCCTGATATTGCTCGATCACTTCGGTATAGGTGCTGATTAGCAGTTCGGTAAACTGTTTTACGAACTGTTTTCTATCCGCCTCGGACTGTTTAGCCCAATTCGGCCCCAGGGAGCGCTTCGCCATCTCGTCAAAATCGAAGCGCGCACGCAAGGCGCTTTCGATGCGCTCGCGACGTTGGCTGCGATTGGCATTAAGCTGAGGATCGCGCAGTGCTGAGAGCACAGTGCCGGCGGTGCTCTTGACGGCTTCCAAAGGCGTTGTCGCGGCGAAAGTCGCCGCCGTCGAAAGCATCATCATTAAACCAGAGAACCAGAATCGTAAAAGCATGAAACACCCCTGTAAAAACAAGGAGCGAGCAAAAGAAATGCCAGCACAGGCTAGAGAGTGATCGATACAAACAGCGTAAACGTCTCAAAAGCAGTAAGCTTGATCCAAGCGGATTGCGGAAACGGGACAGTGCTTATAATGGCGCTGGAAGAAAAAACCGATCCAAATGGTACACGGTTTGCTCAAAACCGAGCACAGAACAGATCGTTACTTAATCGTTACTTAGAGGACTATTATGGAAAACCAGCCCTACCGCGCCAAGGATTTTCGAATATCCGGCCTTAAAGGAATTTCCGATCGTACTATAGAGATGCATCTCAAGCTCTATGAAGGCTACGTAAAAAATACCAATTTGCTCAACGAACATCTTGCCGAATTCATGCAAAAGAAAAAAAACATCGCTACCGATCCCGGCTATAGCGAGCTGAAGCGCCATCTCGGCTTCGAATATGGTGGTATGGTGCTGCATGAACACTACTTCGGCGGTCTGCGCGCAGGCGGCGGCGGAGTGCCGACGAAAAGCTTTATCAACGCCAGCGAAATCGGCTTCGGCAGTTTCGATGCGTGGAAAGCCGATTTTATCGGCGTTGGCTCCATGCGCGGGGTTGGCTGGGCAATCCTCTACCAAGACCCCG
>DASSGE010000387.1:0-2526 GCA_035693605.1 Binatia bacterium | reverse complement strand
ATTGGGCGCAGCTGGCTCACCGCAAAAAAACGCACCGAAGTCACCGAGCAGCCAGATTTCGTACACGACTTCGCCCATCGCGGCATCGACGCCGGCGCCGATGTCTTCGCCTGTCACGGACCGCATCTCTTGATGGGCATCGAGATCTACCGCGGCAAGCCGATCTTCTACAGCTTGGGCAACTTGATGTTGCAGAACGAGACATTGAATCATGTCCCGGCCTATCCCTTCGACCGCTTCGGTCTCGATAATCGCGCCACGCCCTCGGACTTTTTCGATCATCGCACCGGCAATGGCACCAAGGGCCATCCGGCGTCCCCGGAGTTTTGGCAATCGATGACGGCGCTTTGCCGTTTCGAAAAACGGACGCTTAAGCAGATCGATATTTATCCCGTCGACTTGGGCTTCGGCCAACCGCGTTCCCAGCGCGGCCGCCCGCTGCTCGCCGTGGGTGAATTGGCGAAATCCATCTTAGATCGCATTGCCCGCGTCTCGGCGCCGTTCGGCACCGCCGTGCAACAGCAAGCGGGGTCTGCCGTTATCTATCTCGATTAAATTTGCAGGAGCGAGCCATGCCAGACTTCAAACTGATTTCCGCCGATAGTCACGTCAACGAACCGCCTGCCGCATGGGAACGGGTGCAAAAAGAATACGGCGAGCGCGCGCCGAAAGTCGTTCGCGACCCGGCGGGTGTGCCCAAGGGAGTCTGGCTCATTATCGACGGCCTGCCGCCGGTGGGCCTATCGCACTATTCCAAAGGTCTGGCCGTCGGCAAGAACCGCGGCATCAGCGAGGTCGAGCAGGAAAAACATTTTGCGACCATTCGCTTCAACGAAACATTTCGCTATGAGGATTATCGCGGCGGCTGGGAGCCCGACGCGCGTCTGCAGGACCAAGATACCGACGGCGTCGAAGCGGAGGTCTTGTTTTCCAGCGCCGTGCGCCAGCTCTACAGTTTAGTCGACGAACCGTTTCAGCGGGCGATTTTTCACTCGTACAACGGTTGGCTGCACGAGTTTTGCAGTTACAGCCCCAAGCGGCTTATCGGTCTCGCGTTGATTCCGATTTTGGACATGGAACATACGGTGGCGGACATATACCACTATGCCAAGTTAGGTTTTCGCGGCGTGCAGATCCCGACACGAATCAAAGACAGCGGCTATTACGAAACGAAATATGAGCCCATGTGGCAGGCCCTTGAAGAGACCGGCTTGATCGTCAACGTCCATACCAGCGTGACTCAAGGTGTCGCGCGCACGCACTATGAAGGGCCGCGGCAAGAGGATCCGGTCAAAGAACCGATCGGCTTCGCCAGGAAACAAGTACCGGCCCAGCAGTTTCTTGGCAACATGATTTTTTCAGGCAACCTCGACCGTCATCCAAAGCTGAAACTTGTCTGCGCCGAGTTCGACGTCGGCTGGGTAGCCAATATGGTGCAGCAAGTTGATTACTGGTTTGGCCGCGCCAGCACTTTTGACGCGGACCGCAACATGAACCGACGGCCGCCGAGCGAATACTTTAAGAGCAATATTTTCTTCACCTACCAAGACGACCGCGCCGGCGTTCTGACCACGAGTGTATACGGCGAGGACAACTTTCTTTGGGCCAGCGACTATCCCCATGGGGTTACCACCTGGCCCTACTCGAAAGACGCAATCGAGCGCAACTGTGAAGGAATTGAGCCCAAGATTATCCGCAAACTGGGCCGGGAGAACGCGGCCAAACTCTACGGATTGTGATCATTGAAGTGACCGCAGGCCGGGGACTTTGCTTACCAGCCGGCAACTTGTCACCTGGCAAATCCGGGCCATAAACGGACATCGCTGCCACTACATATTTTCGCGCCGCTGCAAATTCGGTCAAGCTGAATTTCCATGGGCAAAAATTAAAGCCGGGAATGGATACACTGGTGTCTCAAAAAAGCTCCATCGAAGCTAGTTAAATGGCATCCGCCGCTGGATCAAATTACCAGAGCGTCGGAATTCCTAAATAAATCGATGAGCTAAAAGTTCCCAGTAGAAGCACCTCTGTGGCACAGTGATTGCTCTAGTTTTGATCCATCGAACCAAACGTAATCATATCGTCGACCGACAATTCAGGTGGGCACGGTGTTCCCGCAGTTAAACCAACCTAATGAATCTTTCCCAGGCAGAAGCAATAGCCCAGGCGCGCCGACAAATTTAGGTCAACGACCTCAGTCGGCGGACGAAGCATCGAGCGCGTCGCCGATCGACGCTCATGCTAAAACAGGCCGGCCCCCATGGCGCCATCCCCACCTGCTCTGTCCAAACTGTGGAGGTGGTGAGGTCAACCGCGTGGCACGACACGGTCTCGGTGATTACCTGCGCAGTGTAATTTACATTTATCCGTTCAAATGCGAAGCGTGTGGCCATTGCTTTCGAGTTTTCGAATGGGGCGTACGCTACCGCCGACAACGGCGCGGCTGAACTTCCCATCTTCGTCGATCAGTATCCCTAGGCTACTGTAGATCCGCTACCCCGGTGGCCCCGTTCGGCCGCTGTCTAC
>DASSGE010000386.1:0-2966 GCA_035693605.1 Binatia bacterium | reverse complement strand
CCAATATAGCTGCATAGAAACTGCCCTGCCGGAAACAACAATTGACGGTCAACGGTCGCCAACCCTGGGCGCGCAGTTCATTCCGAACTCTCACGCCCGCGTTGATGTTGCTCAAATAGCATCCACTTCGCCTCATCCCAGCACACGGCGCAAAGGATCTTGAACTCACCTGCCTCAAACCATTCGGAAGAGTCAGTCCCCTGAAGCGCAACGAGTTTACGTTCGCAGTCAGCGCACCACGCATCAGGGCGCGCGACATCGGTGTCATCACCCCAGAAAAACCCGACCTGCTGACCAGAATCGATCGCGTGAGCGACGTGCGTGCAGACGAGTCCAATGCCTTGTAAGCCGTGCGTTGGACACTGAGCTTCTCGAGCCATGTTTCTAAGTCATCTTTCTATTTGGACGTGTTTTGTTTCCCCCGCTTAACCGTTCCGGTTTAGCGGTCGGCTGCGACAATTGGATATTGGCACTTTATTCCTCCCTGGTCCGCTGCAAGCGATTATTAGACGACGCCACTCTCAAACAGCCTTGTTACGTCTACAACTGAGACTCCATCCTCGTCTTTTAAGACACCACCCTTGGACACGAAATCTCTGAGCAGATTGCGAACAAGACTTTGAGCAAGCATGAGCGCCTGAAACGAATCCACGCCGCGTTGATCGGCCAGACTGGCAAATAATCCGTCAATAGCTACTGGACATGCCCAGTCCACGTCGCTGGCGCGATACGGCAGACCAATACGGATTACGATTTCTACCTGATTTTTCTCGGGGCTGATGCCCATGAGGTGTCGGGTCGCGATGGTGGTTTGTTGAGTCGACATATTGCCTAACTATAAAATGAACCGTCATAAGCGGCGCCGACAAATGCCGGTCGGCTTGCCTCTGACGGTCGCGACGCCAATAAAAGCCAAATCGGATGAGATATCCGCCAGCTAGCCCAATTTGTCAACGTTGAAAGTCTCCGTCAAAAGCCACCATGTGTCAGGGGGTCATCTCGAATAACAACAACCAACAGATAACTACCTTCGTGCAAATAGCCATTTTGGCTCCACTATGCTAACTCCCAATGAGTTGATTTTGGCGTGCCGAAACTAACTTTCGCCGTCCCTGCTGTCAACGAAATTTGTTCGGAGGAATCGTGACAAAGTTCGGAGTTTTTCTACCGGTCTCCGGCCGCGCCGCCAGCCGGAAAACTTTGATGCAAGCGGCGCAGGAGGCGGAAGCGCTCGGCTACGATTCGGTTTGGGCCGCGGACCGACTGGTGATTCCGTGGAAGATCGACACCACTTATCCCTACAGTAAAGAGGCCACCTTCATCGTCCCGCCCGATCGGCCGTTTTTCGACACCATGACTTGCCTGGCCTTTCTGGCCGGCTGCACCGAGAAAATTCAGCTCGGCATGAGCGTCATGGTCCTACCCTACCGCCATCCGCTGCACTGGTCGCGCATCGCCACCACCATCGACCAACTCTCTAACGGTCGATTGATTCTCGGCGTCGGCGTCGGCTGGATGGAAGAGGAGTTCGCCGCGATGAACGCGCCGTTCAAAGAGCGCGGCAAAGTTTCCGACGAGCAATTGACGTTGCTCAAGCAGCTGTGGAGCGAAGAACACATCACCTTTCACGGCAAGTACTACAATGTCGACGACATCGCCTTTTTGCCCAAGTCTTACCAAAAACCGCGGCTACCGATCTGGGTCGGCGGCGAAGGCAAATACGCCCAGCGGCGCGCCGGCCGATTCGGCGACGCCTGGTTTCCCTACTTCGTCAAAGTCACGCCGGAACAGCTAGCGGCTGGATATGACAATGTCCGCGCCGAAGCGAAAAAGGCCGGCCGCGATGCCGATGACGTTAAGCTAGCCTGCTGCCTGCCGGTCGAGCTGACGGCAAACGACGGACCGCCGATTACCGACTACTTAAAAGGCAGCATCCGCCAGGTCACCGAGCGGCTCAAACAATTCATCGCGGTCGGCTGCATTCACATCGGCCTGCAGTTCATGATCCCGCACTACCCCGAGCGCCGCGAGCAGATCGAGAGGTTCGCCAAGGAAGCGCTGGCGGAGTTGAAGGCGTCGTGATCGCGGCTCGTGTTCGCGCCCGTCCAAGACGAATTCGATTACCGGTGGCACGTCTGAAACCTTTGGAACCCCTGGAACTTTTGGAACGTTCGCTAGCGGCTTGAACTTCCTACCGGAGGTGGATAAAAAATAGTACCGACAAACACGGAGAAAGAAGGATAGTTTTCATGGCCAATTTACCCAGAGTTGCATTGATTTTAACCGGCGGCACCATCGACTCGGTGGGCAAGGA
Organism: Binatia bacterium; assembly: GCA_035693605.1. Taxonomy (GTDB): domain Bacteria; phylum Desulfobacterota; class Binatia; order UBA9968; family UBA9968; genus DP-20. The sequence goes on along the minus strand of DASSGE010000386.1, from coordinate 652 downwards.
CCGCCTCGATCTCGCTTGGTACATCGAAGCAGGCAAGCGCTTGAACGACGGCGAACTGCTGCAGCAGCTGCCCGAACTAAAGGACATCGCCCGAGTCGAAGAGTTGCCTTTCCGCCGCCTGCCGAGCCACGCGCTGGTCGACAAAGATTGGCTCGATCTGGTGCGCACTATCCATAAAATCTTCGACGAGGACAAAGCCGACGGCATCGTCATTACCCACGGCACCAATACCATCGAAGAAACTGCTTACTTTTTAAATCTCGTGCTCAAGACCGACAAACCGGTGGTGGTCGTCGGTTCCATGCGGCCGTCTTCGGCGATCAGCGCGGACGGCTATTTGAATCTTGTCAATGCGATCAAAGTCGCCGCCGATCCAAGCTCACGCGGCCGCGGCTGTTTGCTGGTGATGAACGATACGATTTTCAACGGCCGCGACGTGACCAAGAACGCCACCTATCGCGTCGAAGCATTTCAGTCGCGCGACCTGGGTCCCCTCGGCTTCGCCGACGGCGACGGCAAAATCGTTTACTACCACACGCCGGTGCGCAAACACACGACGGCGACGGAGTTCGACGTGCGTGGTCTCGAATCGCTGCCGCGCGTCGACATGGTGCTCTCTTACGTCGGTGCCGACGGCACCATGATCGAAGCG
>DASSGE010000385.1:0-3809 GCA_035693605.1 Binatia bacterium | reverse complement strand
CGGTCAGCCAGATTGTACTTGTTCTTGTAGCCGCGATACGTGAACAGAAAGAGCGCAAGGGCGACTAGCATTCCAACAAACCCCGCAACCGCTCCAGTGTAGTAATAGGCGCTTATCGACTCTAAACTCTTCCATCTTTCTAGGCCGTCTCTACTGATAGCTATCACTATGAGAAGCAGCGGGAGTAGAAGACCAATGTAACCAATCAATTGCCGGTGTGCATTGTCCGACATGTCATCAGGCCGGGACGCCCCCTGCGGTATGTATGTGCTAACTATTTTAGGCTCTGAGCGAGCATTTAATGTGACCATGAGTTCCTCTCACGGGGCGATCGTAAGCTGCATGACTCAACACCAGACTAAGCGACCGGGACTATGCTACTCGCGCCAAAATGGGCCTGTGACGATTCCTTAAAATAATCACGTCGCTGCGATGCGGCAGGACTTCGTAGACAATACCGTCCTCCGTCCAACACCTCGTGCCTTGTATCTTCATTTTGCTGTGTCTGGATAAACGTATTTAATGTGAAACAGAGCGCGACAGACCGACTGTGCCTAGATCGGCAGAGATCGTGCATTAGCTTGGATCGTCGCGTTCTGCGCTCCCAAAAGCTCGGACAGTTGCCTGGGTTGGTAAAGCCCGCATCATACGCAAGGTTGAGCTGCAGGAGAGAATAGAAATCTTCAAGGAGGATAGAGTTTTGGAAATTGTCCCTACCTTTGTTGGAATCGACGTGTCCAAAGCGCGACTCGACATCGCTGTTCGGCCTTCGGGTCAGAATGAGTCGGTTTTGAACGATAAAGCCGGCATTGAGGCGTTGATCAAAAACCTGGGAGAAATTAAGCCCACTTTGATTGTGCTCGAAGCCACTGGGGGTTTCGAGCGTGAACTGACGCGCGCTCTGGCCAGTGCTGAGCTGGCGGTAGTGGTGGTCAATCCTCGCCAGGTCAGAGACTTCGCCAAAGCCACCGGTCAGTTGGCCAAGACCGACACGATCGATGCTATGGTTCTGGCCCGTTTCGCACAAGCGGTCCGTCCCGCAGTGCGTGTGTTGCCCGATCAAGTGACTTTGGACCTGCGAGCGCTCATTGCACGCCGGCGCCAACTCACCGAGATGATTGTGGCCGAAAACAATCATCTGAGCCGTGCTTCGAAAACCGTTAGAAAAGAAATCACCGCTCACATCCGTTTTCTCGAGGCGCAGCTCGGCCGGCTGGACAAAGATCTCGATCAAAGCATTCGGCAAAGCCCGATCTGGTGCGAGAGGAAAGACTTGCTCAAAAGCGTTCCAGGGATCGGCCCCATCGTTAGCCTTACACTGTTGGCGGAACTCCCCGAACTCGGGCAACTCAATCGCAAACAGATCGCCGCACTGGTCGGGGTTGCGCCATTTAACCGTGATAGCGGTAAACTCAAAGGCCGACGCGCTATCTGGGGTGGTCGGGCAACCGTTCGCGCTATGCTCTACATGGCCGCCTTGGTTGCCAGCCGACGCAATCCCGTCATCCGCGATTTCTACAAACGGCTGCGTAATCGAGGTAAAGCTCCCAAACTCGCTTTGGTCGCTTGTATGCGTAAACTCTTGGCCGTCGTCAATTCGATGATCAAACATAAAACTCAATGGTCAGAAACTTTCGGTACTCAGACCAATTGACTTTCAAGACAGTTGCTAATGCCTGGTTGGCATGTGTGATATGCCAGATTTAACCTGGCAGAAAACACGCTTGGCACGATGGACAACTCATCGTAAAAAGTTATGTGGCCGCTTAGGTGATCATCAGAAACAATCCAGGCATGATGATACGCCAGCAGCGGATCACCCGGTCGGAAATCCGTGCGTCGATATGTCCATGTTATTTCCATCTGGATCGGTGCCGCGAAGATCGGCGAAGGACCGCTTGCTGGCACGCGCGCCGGGCTTCGGCAGTCCCCACTTCTCGAACCGCCCGAGCAAGCTCTCTGCCTCCTTCGGATCGACATCGAAGCCGATATGGTTGAGGCCGCTCGGCTTGCCTTCTGCACGGTTCGGAATGAGCGTCAGATTGAAGTATCCATCGCTCAGATAGATCGCCTCGCCCTTCGGATTCGGCACGCGCCGCATCTCAAAAACCTGCTCGTAGTAGCGCGCCAACCGTTCCGGATCGAGCGAGACGATTGTCAATCGACGAAGTTTCACCATGTCCCTCTCCTTGCCGCATGTCGATCGCCAGGCCGCCGTTGCCGATCACTATCGGCCATGGCGCATGTTTACGTCAACTCCAACGTTCAGGTTTGGCAGCCAAACCTGTGATTTTCACCACTAGAGCAATGGGACGAAGTCTTCTACGGAGATACCGACGCCTCGAATGATCGGGTATGGAGAGATGCCACCCGTTGGCATGATACACGATCATGTGGCTTCCGTTTTAGGGGTGGACAACCCATTGCGCCACACGAAAGATTCCGGTCTTGGCAAAACCAAAGGAAAAGCTTTAACACTGCCCAACAAGCCGTTCCACGCGAAAGATTGGTTTCGCTCGCAACCGATCACTTGTTAAAAGGTGTGATAAGGCTCTACGGCTGCGCGCCTTGCTGGCCGGCGTAGCCATCGGGACGCGACGGAGCCAACTCTACTTCGCGCAGAAATTCCGCCACCGCGTTCCAAAACTCATCGCGCCCCTCGACGCCGTAATGGCGCGCGCCGGTCAGAGTCACGGTTCGCTGTGGTCCGCCCCAAGCGCGCGCGAGCGCCGCGCCATTCTCCATCGGCGTCACATCGTCGTGCTCCGCCAGCAGGAAGAGCGCCGGGACATTGACCTTCGGCGCGATGGTCGCCGCATCATAGCGCCCGTTGAGCAGGAAGCTCACCGGCAGCCAGGGATATCGTTCCTGACCGAGGGCGCTAAAGCTGTCGAAAGGCGTCGCCAAGATTGCGCCGCGAACCTTGCGCGCTTGCGCCAAAGCCACCGAAAAATAGCTACCCAGGCTCCTGCCGAACACGACGATGTTCGAAGCTTCAACGTCGTGCCGCGCCGCGGCATAGTCGAAAACAAATTTCGTGTCTTCGAGGACCACGCGCTCGGAAGATTCGCCTTCGGAAAGTCCGAAGCCACGATAATTGACAAACAGCCAACCCCAGTGTTCCGGCTTCTCGCCGCGATCGATCAACCAGGATGTCTCCCTGCGCACACCGCCGAACACGATCACCAGCGGAAACCGGCCGCTTACAGGGGTGATCTTGGGTCGCTTCAGCCAGCCGTGCAGCGTAACGCCGTCGGAGGCTTTGAGGCGCACTTCCTCTATACCTCCGTCAGGCGACGCGATCGCGCTTAGATATGCCGGATCGGCGGTTCGCGGGCGGAAGAGAAAGCGCTGCTCGATCGGGTCGAGGATCGAGTTGCAGCCACCGCCAAATAGCGCAAAGAACACCAAAAGAAATGGCAGCTGGACTCGACTGGGCTTAGCGGGTACGTCGATTGTTGGCTGATCCTTCATGAGGCTCTTTTAACGTGGAAATACACTCAAGGTGCACCGCGCTCGCATGGTATTAGACGGCCTCAGTGACGATCGGTTCATCCAAATCATCCCGGCATCAAAATTTTTCACGCGGATTAAGGCCCAACTTTGCGTCTTGATCTCTGCGGCTTCACAGCGGCCTTGCCATCGGCCGGTGCTTCCCGGCAATCCGCGCGGATCGCCGGCAACCTCAAAACTCGACGCGCAAGCCCGCGCTCACTGCGCCTTCTTCAAGCCGCGCCCCATGCGGTCGGACATCTGCTTCATCATGCCGGACATATCGCCCATCATCTTCGACATATTTTGCATCTCTT
>DASSGE010000384.1:0-13293 GCA_035693605.1 Binatia bacterium | reverse complement strand
GGAAAATAATATTCTTGGTAAACTCGTACGCCTTCATTTTTCAGCCATTCTGAATAAGGATCGACCTTAATATAATCTTTAAGACCCTCTTTAGGGGTCTCCGCAACTTTCATATCGGTGCCCAACATGACCACAGGTATTCCCTCCTCTGAAAAACAATTCTAACGGGGACGCATCCGTGAATCCACGGTGATGCCTTAATGGAATATCCGAAGCGAGGCGAACTTGTCAACGAGCGGCTGTTCGTCACCGCATGGTGCGATAGAGAAAAATAGAACCAGAAAGTATTTACCGATGGCAATCGATTTTATCCAGCAAGTGATCGCCAGGAACTCCTCGTTACCGAATACGTACGACCGGCGGCGCAAACGCTCAACTGAAAATTCTTTTCTGGCGAAGGTAAGGTTAAAACAGTGCCGTTGATCGATAGCCGTTTGGGTCAATTTAATGTCGAATCACTTTCGTTGATTGTCGATGCAGGTCGTGGAAGGCGCTTAAGAGCGAATTTGCCGCGCTCATCCATTTGCTTGCGCTATTGCCAGCTCAGGGAAAATTCTTTTCGTCTGTCTCACCAACAGCAATGCGTCAATTCAGTCGTGTCTCATTTCCGGCACAGAGTGCGCTTTTACGGGGTGGCATCTCTGGTTTCCGCCTGTTTGCGATCAAAAGTTGTTTGCGCGTACGCGTGACCGCGATCGTAGCCCGCCCGGAATTCACGCGTTTTACAGATATCGGCAAAGTGCTTTTCTAAATAATTCAAAGCTTCAGTGTAGTTCTTGCTCCGGTTGGGAAGATCCAAAGCTGCTTCGAATCCTTGGCGATAAATCGATTCGACCCGAGTAAAATCCCCAGGCGAGTCATACGTCTCCGCTTCCGCGTCACGCATTCCAGTCCACCACTTTTCCCGAGCCGCATCGATACTTTCGGCGCCGTTTTCAGCGAGAATTTTGCTGCCGGACTCGAGTTCCCCGTCGTCTTCTGTCCTGAACATGAGAATCGTCCGCCCTTGACGGAGGGCATCCTCATATAAATAAAGCTCGTCACGTGGGAGGCCGTTGGTGAGAGCGTTTTCCAAAGCACCTCCAGCAATGGCTCCGCCTGCGACTCCCGCTGTGCCGGTGATTGCCGCGGTTATGAAGCCGATAGCCAGCACCGGGCCAACTCCGGGGAACAACAGGGTGGCAATTGCCGCGCCGAGAGGCACACCACCCGACAAACCGAGTGCACCGCCGACGACGCCGCCGATGACTTTACCCATTCCCGGTTGCTCCCCCTCGGTGGTTGGCAGCGAGTCGTGTTGATTGTTTTTGTCGCCAGGAGTTAACAAACTCAGTTGATTTTCGGGTATGCCTAAACTGCGCAATTTATTCATGGCGAGTTCCGCAGCACTGCGGGAAGGAAATATTCCGGTGGCGGTTTTCATAAAATTGGCTCCTTTCCCAATGTTTATGAGCAATGGAAATGCCAACTGTCATGCCTGTAGGTGAAAACCCTCTGTCAATATCGCTTGACCATATGCAGAGCATGATGTTACGCCATTTCTCACGACAAATTGCGGAGGATGAAATGAAAATCGTAGTCTTCGGACCCGAGCGGCGCGTTGGCGCCATGGTCGGCGATCAAGTCATCGACTTGAACCGAGCCTCGTCGCAGCTACCGGCGCGGTTGCTTACCTTTATCGAAGCGGGCACATCAGCGCTCGATGAAGCCCACCGCGTGGTGGACGAATATAGCAAGTCGGGTCCTTCAACCGATGGAGTAGTTCAGGCGTTAAGCGACGTTCAGCTCCACGCGCCTTGGCCAGAACGGCGCATCGCCTGCGTTGGCGGCAACTACGCCAAGCATCTGCTCGGCATGTGGGCCAACCGCTTGGGCAAGACCGACATCACTGTCGAGGAAGTCGCTGCGGAAGCCAAGAAAGCCGGACAATGGGGATTTTGGAAAGTGCCTGCCGACGTCACTGGACCGGATGGAACCGTCCCATTCCCTAAGCGTGTCACCTATTTCGATTACGAAGGCGAAGTCGCGATCATCATCGGCAAGCGCGGCAAGAACATTCCAGCCAGCAAAATTAACGAATACGTCTGGGGCGTCACACTGTTTCATGACTGGTCGATTCGCGACGGCGGCGGGACCGACCGTGCCGTCAGTTACAATTTACAAAAGAATTTCGACGGCGCCGCTTCAATGGGGCCGTGCATTGCCGTGGGTGAGACCGACCCGCAAGAGATCGATGTCGAAACGCGCGTGAACGGTGTGGTGCGCCAGAGTTACAGCACCAGCGAAATGATTTGGAATTTTGGCGAGGTGCTCGAATACTTATCGCAAGACTTCACCTTCGTGCCCGGCGACGTGATTGCCGGCGGGACTTCGGCAGGTACCGCCGCCGACAAATCACGCCGCGGCCCCGACGGAAAACGCCCCCTTGATCTGTTTCTCAAGGTGGGTGATCTCGTCGAGGTGTCATCGTCAAAGATTGGTGCGCTACCGAATAAGATCGTCGGGAGTGAATGAAAAAGTTTCATCGTCATTCCGGCGAAAGCCGGAATCCAGGTTTTTTGCAAACGCATCGAAGGCGAAGATGGATGGCGGTTTGCACCGCCACGACGAAAATCTATTCACGTGAATGGAGGCGAATGGACAGCCTCGGAAATACGCATTAGCGGAGACTCACCATGGACTTTAACCTACCCGAAGAAATCCAGATCCTGCGCGACACCGTGCGCCGCTTCGTCGATAAGGAACTGATCCCCTTGGAACGCGAATACCGCCACGATAGCGAGGGGGCGATGCCCGATCACCTACTGAAGCCGTTGCAGGAGAAGACCAAAGCAATGGGCCTGTGGATGCTCGACGTGCCGGCGGAATACGGCGGCGCCGGTCTTGGACTGTTGCCGCGCTGCATCATTCACGAAGAAATCGCCCGCGCCGCATCGTTGCCATTCCGCAGTCTCGAGCTGTTCGGTCCCGAGGTGCGGCCGGTGCTGTTTTATTGCAGCGAGGAACAAAAAGAACGCTTTCTCAAGCCCGTGTTGCGCGGCGAAATGAAATTCTGCTTCGCCCAAACCGAGCCCGACGCCGGCAGCGATCCGGCCAACATGCGCACCCGCGCTGTCCGCGACGGCGACGACTTTATCATCAACGGCACCAAGCGCTTTATCACGGCCGCGGGACGGGCCGACTATGTGCAGCTGATGGCGGTCACCGATCCGGAGAAAAAAGCCCGCGGCGGTATCAGCTGCTTCGCGGTGGACTTGAAAAGCCCTGGCGTCAATCTTGAGCGACAATGGCCGGCGATGATGGGCGAAGCGCCGTGGCAACTGTATTTCGAAAACGTCCGGGTGCCGGCAAGCAATGTCATCGGTCAAATCGGCGGCGGCTTTATGATCGCACAGAAATGGATCGGCGAAGGCCGCATCCGCGGCCACGGCGCCCGTCCGGTGGGCATCGCGTCACGCGCCCTTGACATGATGATCGACTACTCCAAAGTGCGCACCACCTTCGGCAAGCCGCTGTCCGAGCGCCAAGCGATTCAATTTATGATCGCCGACTCGGCGATGGAAATCCACTCGGTGCGCAACATGGTCTACGAGTGCGCCTGGCGAGTCGACCGAGGCGAAGATGTGCGCGATTTGTCTTACATGGTCAAAGTCATGGCGACGGAAATGGCCAGCCGCGTGGTCGACCGTGCCATCCAAGTTCACGGCGGCTTGGGATTGATGAAAGAACTCCCGCTGGAATGGTGGTATCGGCAAATTCGCAGCACGCGAATTACCGAAGGCGCCAATGAAGTGTTGCGCTGGCGCTTGGGACAGAATTTAATTCGCGCGCATAAAGGCTAGCTCGTTATCGTCATACTCCCTTCCTGGACATTTTTATCTCGCTATCGTATGCAGTGTATCACGATTCTAAAACCGATTCTGTGACACAAGTATCTGGAGAATCGAACATGATGACTTTCTCAGTCCTTCGCGCCGTAATATTTGCCCTGACATTAGCCTTGCCCACAGTGCCGTCGGAGCGCGCGTTTGCCGCGCAAGAATTCCAACCGCAGGTCGGCCAGGACGGCAAAGACGTGATCTGGGTGCCGACGCCGCAAGCCTTGGTCGATAAGATGCTCGAGATGGCCAAGGTTACGCCGAAAGATTATCTCATCGATCTCGGCTCCGGCGACGGCCGGACGGTTATCACCGCCGCGAAACGAGGCTCCAAGGCGCTCGGCATCGAATACAATCCTGACATGGTCGAGCTCTCCAAGCAGAGCGCGATCAAAGAAGGCGTCGCCGATAAAGCGAGCTTCGTCAGAGCGGACTTGTTCGAGAGTGACTTCTCCCAGGCACAGGTCATCACGATGTTTTTACTCTCGAGCATCAATCTTAAACTTCGCCCCAAGATCCTTGATTTGACGCCAGGTACACGCATCGTTTCAAACACCTTTGATATGAGTGATTGGAAACCGGATGAAACCGCGACGCTGCCCGGTTGCAACTCGTGGTGCACCGCTCACCTTTGGATCGTTCCGGCCAAAGTCGCTGGAGCTTGGACGTTGCCGCAGGGCGAACTGACGCTCAATCAGACCTTTCAGAATATCACTGGCACGCTGAAATCTGGCGCTGTGGAAATGCCGGTGAACGGTAAACTCACCGGCGAGCAAATCAGCTTCACCGCCGGCAGCGCGGAATATCGCGGTCAAGTCAGTGGAAATACCATTCAAGGTACGATCAAGAATGGCGCCACGTGGACCGCGACGCGGCGGCCGTGAGTTTGCCTAAGACTTTCGTCGGATCAAGAACAACTCCATCGACGCCCGCACCATAATGACACGGGCCTCGTTTTTTTATCGTTAAAATAAATTCAGCGTCCTCTCCACTATTTTATATCCGCCTGCTATATTTTCGCGCTAAGGAGGATCAACATGGATCTGAGAAAGTTATTTGCTAGTGCATTTGTCAGCGCGACACTGGTGTTCAATCTCCTGGTCGCCGCCAGCTTCGCCCAGCCGGCAAAGGAGTTTCAACCGGAGGTCGGCCAGGCCGGCAAGGACGTCGTCTGGGTTCCGACACCCCAAGCTCTCGTCGACAAGATGTTGGAGATGGCCAAAGTGACGCCGAAAGATTATGTCATTGATCTCGGCTCCGGTGACGGCCGCACCGTCATCACGGCGGCGAAGAAGGGCTCCAAGGCCCTCGGCATCGAATACAACCCCGACATGGTCGAGATCTCAAAGCAAGCGGCCGCCAAAGAAGGCGTCAGCGACAAAGCGACCTTTATGAAGGCCGACTTGTTCGAAAGCGATTTTTCTCAAGCGCAGGTCATCACGATGTTTCTCCTGCCGAGCATCAACTTGAAGCTGCGCCCGAAAATTCTCGATTTGAAGCCCGGCACCCGCATCGTCTCAAATTCGTTTGACATGGAAGATTGGAAGCCCGACCAGACCGAACGAGTCGAAGGCTGCACCAACTGGTGCACCGCCCATCTATGGATCGTCCCTGCCAAAGTCCAAGGCACCTGGAAGACCCCTCAGGGCGAGATTGCGCTCAAACAGACGTTTCAGAATATCACCGGCACAATCAAAAACGGCAATGTCGTCACACCGATCACCGGCAAGCTGAATGGCGAACAAATCAGCTTTTCCGGCGGCGGCGTGCAATACACCGGGCAGGTTCAGGGCAACACCATGGCACTGAACGGGGGCAGTACCAAAATCAGCGCTACCCGCGCCGCCAAGTAGTCTAATCAAGACTGCGGAATAAAAGACGCGCACTCCCGAAGGGTGCGCGTCTTTTTTAGTCGCAGGTACGGCGATTTTTTATAATCTTCACCCCCTGCGAAAGCCGGGGTCAATCCCCATCCCCTCAACTGGATACCATTTTCCAACAGTATGACGGCGACTGTTCGACATATGGGTCTGCAATTTCGCGGCAGTGACGCCAAATACAAGTGAGCGGCTGAACATCATCCGACCTTGGCTCCAGGTCCGGCGTAAATTTCCAGCTTATTGCCATCGGGATCGAGGAAGTAGGCCTGCGGTCCCCAGAACACCCCTGTATTGCGATCCTCGATGTTGAAAACCTCAACGCCGTGCTGGCGCAAGTGCTCGATGGAAGATTGGAATTCTTCGGGCTGCACTCTGAACGCGTGATGCACCGGTGTGCTCTTGTTGGTGTCGAACTTGAGCGGTGCATCGCCCTTGGCAAGGATCAAGTAGTCGTCCCCGGTTTGAAGAAATACCATCCGCGGCGATTGCTCGACGACTTTAAAGTTGAGCACGCCTTCGTAAAACTGTCGGCTGCGGTCCAGATCGGTTACCGCGAGACTAAAATGCAGCATGCCCTGTGTCTTTAACATTTTCGCTTCCTCCTCTGCTTGCTGGCTGTTGCCTCATATCGACTCAGTCTTCCACGACCTGCACCGCCGCCTCGACGCCGTTGCGCTTGAGGATCTCGACATACTCGCGCTGGATCGCCGGGTCTTCGTCCTCCATCGGAATCATCGTCCAGGCCGGATTGCGAAATCGATCGTGGCTATATTTGGGACTATCGCCGCGCATGGCGAAGTGGCGCATGTTGCCTTTGCCGGTGTTGAAGTGACCGTGCCACATCAGATCGTTGGGCGAATAGACGGTACCGACTTTGAATTCATGGCGCTGGCGCTCCTCGCCATCCCGCCACAAAACGACGTAGCCCTCGCCCTGGGTGATGATGATCACCGCTCCCGGACCATGGCGATGAAACGTGCTGCGGCAGCCGGGCGGAAACTCCGACACATGGCAACCGTAAGTCGTGTCCGCCAGCGTGAAACGCATATGCTTGACGTTCTTACCCTTCATCGGAAAGTCGTCGAGCGGAAAGGTGTTCACGTCGGGGACCAAATTGGTCTCCCAGTAACGGTCGGTGACATGCATGTTGTAACGCAGAAAGTCGTCGCCTTCCTGGAAGCGATCGCGGAAGTCGAAGGGATTGCGAAAGATAAAATCCTCGTTGTGAAAAATATTGATCATCGCCGGGCAGTTGGTACCGACGAACAGCCGCACCGGCTCCTGCGAGCCGTTGAAATGAATGTACGAAGCGTTGAGCGGAATGGCGAAGATCGCTCCCACGCCCCATTCGAAGGTCACTTTGCCGCGCCCCTCCTGCCAAACCGTGGTCGCGCCGCGCCCCTTGGCGACGTAAACGATTTCCTCGAACAGATGGCGCTGCGGCAGCGTCTGGCCTCCCGGCGGGATCTCGCAGACATAGGCGTCCGAACGCTGCTGGTTCGACAGGTTGAGAAAGCAACCATCTACACCCATGCGCGCCCACTTACCCAACTCCAGCGTGGTTACGTCCTCGACCACATTCCCGCGCACGATCGGAATCCCCTCCTTCTCCTGCAGTAAATCGTAAGGCGTGGGACCAAAGTCCAAATGCTCGCGAAAAGGTAACAACATGGTGCGACTCCTATACAGTTTGTACTTCCATAACACGAACACGCGGCGCATTCACGTCCCGATTCCGACTAATGCCTGTTGCCTAATGCCTATTGCCTCTCCTATATTTCCCCCATGAAAGACAAACTACGACCCGGCCTAACCCGAACCGCTTCCTATCAAACTACCATCGACATGCGCGCGCGCCAGCTCAAAGCCGATGTTTTCTCGACGCCGGCGATGATTGGTTTAATGGAGCGAACCTGCACCGAGCTTACCGAACCCTTTCTCGACGACAACGAACAAACCGTCGGCATTCACATCGATGTGCGCCATTTGGCATCGACACGCATCGGCCAAGGCGTCACCATGGACGCCGAGATCATCGAGGTCAAAGGACGCAAGATCCGCTATGCCGTCGATGCATATAACGATGCTGGCGCGAAGATCGGTACGGGCACCCAATGGCGCGCAGTAGTCGACATTCGGAGATTCGCTTGCGGTACTGACCAGAAGGTCGAGCAGGCAAGCTAGGTTCGCTGGAGACTTGGCTGCGTCGATTGAACTGATCGGCTGATAAAGCAATTTGCGGTTGCGTCACGGCGCCCAAGGGGCGTAGATTCGGAAACGGATAAAACTGGAGGTCCTCATGAAACTATTTACCTACCGGCCTTGACCCTACGCCCACCGGACAAGGATTGTCCTGGCCGAAAAGAATCTTCCCTACGAGAGCATCGAATGCGATCTTAAAAACAAATCGAAGGAATTGCTCGAACGCAATCCCTACGGCAAAGTGCCGGTCCTGGAAGATGACGGCGTCGTAGTGTACGAGTCGGCGATCATCGATGAATATCTCGAAGAAAAATATCCCGCGGTGCGCTTGATGCCGAAAGACCTGGCCGAGCGCGCCCGGGTGCGCATTTGGGTCGACTACTGCAATACGCGCCTGCAGCGCGCCGGCGGCTTCGTCGCCCATGATTACAAGGTCGAGGAGTCCAAAGCGGAGATCGTCGAGTATTTAAAATTCCTCGACAATCACTTGCGCGGTCGCGATTATCTCGCCGGCGCTTATTCGCTTGCCGATATTACATTCATCCCGTTTTTTACCCGGCTCGAGCGTTATCAAGCCACCGTTGGCGACGATCTGCCCAACGTCAAAAACTGGGTGAAACGGTTGTTGGATCGACCGGCGGTGCAGGAGACGCTATAGATGAATATAACGCGGCTACGATAAAAGGCGGCTGCTACTCCGTCATGCCGGTGGAAACCGGCATCCAGACTGGGGCGGGCATCGGCGGTAACCAAAAACCTGGATACCGGCCTGCGCCGGTATGACGGAAAAACAAACTACTTAGGAGACTTCGCTTTCATGATCATGCGCCTATTAATGACCCTGCTTGCGTGCATCCTCGTGCCAAATTCGATCCATGCCGCCGCCCCCCTGACCAAAGTCCTTCTCACCACCGGTTCGGTGAGCGAGCGCGAGGCGGCGGTCTACGTCGCCCAGGAACAAGGCTACTTCCGCAAGTACGGCCTCGAAGTCCAGTTTATCCAGGTGCGCAGCGGTCCCGTGGGCATGGCGGCGCTTAGCTCCGGCGAGTCGCAGTTCCACTGGGGCTCGGTATCCGGCGCCAACCTTGGCGCCATCTCCGAAGGCGCCGATATCGTCTTCGTCGCCGGCTTCATCAATCGCTTGACCGGCATGTTCATGGCCAACCAGAAGATTAAAACCCCGGCGGAGTTGCGCGGCAAGAGCGTCGGCGTCAACAGTCTCAGCGGCGGCGGGTGGATTTTTTCCATGCTGACATTGGACCATTGGGGCCTATCGCCGGAGCGCGACAAAATCCAGTTCCGTTCCCTCGGCGATCAAAGCGTCATGGTCCAGGGGCTCATGGCGGGCACCGTCGACGCCGCCCTGGTCGGCTACGCCCATGGGAGAAACTTGCAGAACAAAGGCTACACGGTGCTGGCCGACGTGGAAAAGCTCCCGATCCCCTACCAGGGCTCAGGGCTCATGTCGCGGCGCAACTTCATGCGCACGCAACCGGCGGTAGCGGAAAGCGTCTTTCGCGGCTTGCTCGACGCGGTCAATTTCATTCGTAATCCGGCTAACAAAGCCGAAGTGATGCGCGCCGTCGCCAAGGGCATGCGGTTGGCAAAGGTGGAAGACGCAGAGGAGGGCTACAAAAGTCTGCCGACGATCTACGACCAGAAGATTTATCCCAGCGTCGACGGCATCCGCAATGTCATTCGACTGCTCGGCGCCACCAACGAAAAAATCCGCAAGCTGAAGGCCGAAGATCTGGTCGAAGACGCCGTGTTGAAGAAACTAGAAAAAGAAGGCCGCTTCTAAAGCATAGCGAAACCTGCGCGGTTCCGACCTCCTCGTCCGGGACCGCGCAGGCGTGCATCGATGCTGTTCACTCAGCGATATCTAGATCGAAGCTGACGGTCTCCCGATTACGACAGCCGAAATCTGATTCTAATTCTTGTATTCGATGACGTCCAAGCCACGCTCCTTGTCGGTGACCCACAGTAAACCGCGGTGATCCTTCGCAACATCGTTGGTCAGCGGTGCCGCCACCCCGTCCCCCGGTTTAGGAATAAAGTAGCCGCGCTCGATCGGTTTGGCGGGGTCGTTAATGTCGATGATCCGTAGCCCCCCGGCGAACCAGGTGACGTAGAGCAGATTGTCCTCATCCACCCGCTCACGTAATTGATGGGTGCCAAAGCGCACCTTGTCAGCCGGATACGGTGTCGCTGACTCGGCCAAATAACGAGTGTGGAGCAGTTTCGGTTTCGTCGGATCAGTGACGTCCCAAGTCCGTAACGGCCCGTGCGGCTTGCCGGTATCGGCGCCCCGGTGGGTGCGTTCTTCCTCCGTCGAGACAGCGATGCGCTTGCCGCCGATGGCATGGGGCACTTTGAGAAAGGTGTGGGTCGGCTCCGGGCAGGGAGGGTCATATTGTACCGCATCGAAATGCGACAGCGTGCGCGGCGCCGCGATATCGCTGACATCAATGACCGCGACGCCCGACATCCAGCAGCCAGCATACATTTCGCTGCCGCAGCGCATCGCGTGGTGTAGCCGATGCTCGGCATGCTTCGGATGCGGCGCATCACCGCCGGCGACATGCTGTCCCTTCATCCACCAGCGCGACACTTCCGCCGGTTTCACCGGGTTGCGGATGTCATAGATGACGAGAATGTTGCCGACAAAGCCTTCCATTTCCGTGGAAATATAGGCGTAGTTCTCGTCGCAATCGAATCGATGCACGCCCTTGCCATGGGTTTTAACGAAGCTCACCAGCTTCGGACTCGTCCGGTCGCTGATGTCGTAGATACGGAAACCGCCGTCGGGATATTCGTTGAGGCGGCCGCCATGCCCCCGTTCGAACTCCGAGTTGACCAGCATTAGATCGCCGACAATCCGCACTTTGTGCGAATGCGACCACGGGTGGTTTGGCATCAGCGTGCTCACGACCTTCGGCTTACGTGGATCGGCAATGTCGAGGATCGTCGTTCCCTGGACTCGGTGTTGATGGCCGACATAGGCATAATTCTTATCCAGGACGATCTGTCCGCCGCCCTCAAGTTCCATCCGGCATAAGTGGCGAATATTGGCCGAACCGCGCGCTGCCGTGCCGCTGTCGCTTTCTGCTGTGGGCAAAACTTCGCTCATGTTAAACCTCCGATTAACTCTGCTGGCGACTGTGATCTGATCTGTGCCGCGTTAAAATTCCCAGAAAAGGAGTTCGTCGCTAAATCTTAAACGCTTCCACCGTCTCCCGCGCAAACAACTCGTCTAAAACAAGCTTGTGCTTAGTCAGGCCCTGCTCGAACAGATAATCATTTAATGTTTCGAGATTTGTCCGGTTGGGCTCCAGGCCATAGGGCCAGTAGTCCGTCGTCATCAACGCCGCGGTATCCTCGTATTCGGCCGAGGTCCAGGGTAGCGCGACACGCAAGATGTTGGTGTCGTACAGATCGCGCATGCAGATCTCCTTCGACGTGCAGAAGGCTTTGTAGAGAGTCTGAGCCACCCAGGGCTCTTTCTCGTAGATCGACCTTTTGATCACCAGCACATGCATGATCGGAAACAGGCCGGTAGTTTTGAAATAGTCCATCTCGACCTGCCGGTAGTCGGGAAACAAGCGCTTCACCTTCGGCGAACCCTGAAGAAAACAGGTCGGCATGCGCGGCGACATCATCGCGTCGATCTCGCCGTTTTCGATCATGACGTTGAGGGTCGTGTCGGGGCGGCTTTCCATGGTCACACCCCTCGGCATCTCGAAGTCGACGCGGTCCTTGCGTCCGGGATGCTCCTCGCCGGCTTGAACCCAGTGGATCGCCGAGGGCGGCACACCGTACTCATGCTCGAACATGCCGCGCAGCCATACTGCCGCGGTCATGGAATACTCCGGCACGCCCATGCGTTTACCTTTGAGATCCTGGACCGTTTTCACACCCCGGTCGGTGTTGACGAAAATACAGCGATGGCGAAAGGTCCGCGATGGAAACACCGGGATCGCCACGAACGGCCGCCGGCCGCGCGACGCCGCGGTCAAAAATGCGCCCATGGATAATTCGGAAACATCGAACTCCTCATACTTCATCATGCGCCAGAAGATTTCCTCTACCGACATGACCATATAGTTGAGATCGATGCCCTCGGCTTTGACGACGCCGTCTTTCAATGCGCGCATACGGTCGTAATCTTCACATGCCAGGGTGAGGTGGAGATTCTTCATTTGCTGCGCTTTCTCGCCGGTGTTTTCTTGGTTTGCGCCTGGGCAACCCGTTTCACAAATTGCTGAATGTCTTTGACGAATGCCCTTTTACCTTTGTCCGCCAGCAAGGCGCCGAGATAGGCGCTGCCGAGACAGATACCGGTGACGCCGGCGTGCACATAGTCTTCGACGTTTTTTAAATTGACCCCACCCGATACCATAAAACGTACATCGGGAAACGGCCCCTGCATCTGGCGAATGAAATAAGCCCCACCCGCCAAATCCGCCGGAAATATTTTGACCAAGTCGGCATGAGCCCGTTGCGCTGCAATAATCTCCGTCGGCGTAGCCGCCCCGGGGAAACAGGCAATGTTTGCGGTATGACATTGACCTACAAGGTTTAGCTCCAGGGACGGCGACACGATGAACTCCGCACCTACTCCCATCGCCCGCTCCGCCTGTTGTGGTGATAGAACCGTGCCGGCGCCGACATGAATCCCGCCGCGCCGGGTCAGTTCTTTGATAACATCGAGTGCGCCCGGCACGCTAAAGGTAATCTCGACGAACTTTACGCCGCCGTCGGCGGCGGCATTGGCCAACGCAAGGGCATCATCCGCGCTTTGCGAACGCACAACGGCCACCAGGCGGCTGGCGTGTAATTCTGCAATCAATTTGACTCTGTCCATGCTCATCTATTTCGATCGCGAATACGCGTTATCATTTCGGGGCCATGCCAAGAAATCCGTCCAAAGAGATCTCGCACTTCGTTCGAGATGACAACTGACAGGGGTGTCTCTTCAACTCAGACTCAGTCCGCCGTCGACCAACAGCGTCTGCCCGGTGACAAAATCGCCGCCGGTGATCAGTACGACAATCGCCACGGCAATATCTTCCGGCGTCGCGATACGTTGTAGCGGATAGCCCGTCGACGCTTTGGCAATCACTTGCTGGTAATCCGCCCCGAAGTGTTGGCTCATCCACGGCGTATCGGTAAATGCCGGGGCGACGCAGTTGACGCGCACCTTTGGCGCCAGCACGCGCGCCAACGACATCGTCATCACGTTGATCGCGGCCTTGGAGGCGGCATAGGGGATGGAGCTGCCGCCGCCGCGCAGGCTAGCCGTGGATGAGATGTTGACGATACAGCCGCCATCG
>DASSGE010000383.1:0-2029 GCA_035693605.1 Binatia bacterium | reverse complement strand
TCCCAAGAACCGCGGCTGTGATTTCAAACAGCAGGCCCAATCTCGGTCTACCGGCAAACACAATGATTAGTCCGGTGACCGCGGAAAACACAGCCAGTAATGCTGCCACTCCACACTCCTGCCGGGAAAATTTGTCGAATTCCATCTCATCTCCAATCGGCTCTCACCACCACACCTCTAATCAGCAAGCAGTGTGCCACTAACGACCTCGTCAGCCGCCTGACTTTCTCCTCGGCGCGTGCGTCGCAGGCAGTGCGTATGAACAGAGACCAACTTCGCAGATAATTGAGCGACTGAAACAAGAGCGCCGAAAACCGGAGAACCACGCGCGGTTTGATCAATGTCGAGAAACGAACTCGCGTAACATGCGCCGGCAGCAACCTCGACGCGGTCATCGGCGACTCTAACGTCGACTGCGCCGGCGGTGTTCATGGGGTCACGTACGAACCGCGGGCAAAATCCGCCGCCACCGCAGCCGAGAAGATTGACGATGAGCACAGCCTCCCGAGGCAAGTGTCACTATTCTGCGACGAAAAATCGAATCGATTACCGTCGTTGTCCCAGCTTCGCGAAAAACCCCGCGTGTACGTCACGTAATTAAGACAGAGCCTGGGCTACATTCGCAGAGTCCGCTGGCGCGTACTTTGCTCGTTATATGCTGGAGAATGAAAGCTCCTAGGCGTTTACGCAGGTTTATACACCCGCCCGCTCGTCATACGATACTCACGCCGGGACGTAACTGTTGGCGCATCGATAGGGCCAACGCTACTGGGTTGTTAGTTGATGGACGGGACTATTACCGTGCGTTCTACCACTCGGCGCTGGCGGCGGAGCAGTATATTTTTATCTTCGGCTGGCAGTTCGACAGCAATGCCGCTCTGCTGCGCGGCGAGGACGCGACCCAAGCCCAAGGCAAGATCAATCTTCTGGAATTTCTCAACGAACTCTGCGAGCGCAAGCCGGCGCTGCGCATCTTCATGCTCGCTTGGGATTACAGCATGCTTTACAGCCTCGATCGGGAATGGTTCCAAAACTGGTATTTCAACTGGAGCACCAACGATCGTCTCAAGTTCTGTTACGATAGAACTGACTCCTTCGATGCCTCGCATCATCAAAAGTTTGTTGTAATCGATGGCGCCATCGGTTTCGTCGGCGGTATCGATCTGTGCGCCAGCCGCTGGGATGACCGCAGTCACCGGCTCGATAATCCGCTGCGGGTCAATAGTGGTGGCGATAGTTATCGGACTTTCCACGACGTACAGTCTTACCATACCGGCCCAGTGGTCCGGCATTTAGCAGAGTTGTTTGAGCAGCGCTGGCGAACCGTGTGCGGCGAGTGCATCGATCTTGCCGGTACACCTCCGGAAATGCGCCGTCTGCCGTTTGAGCCAAGCCTGCCGTTGGCCGCCCGGCGAGTGGCCATCAGCCGCACCGAGGTTCCCAAGCTGCGCAGCGTCGGCAAGCCGGTACTGGAAATCCGTCAACTGTTCATCGATGCCATCGACGCCGCCGACCGTTTGGTCTACATCGAGAACCAATACTGCAGCTCGGAGGCATTGGCTAAGGCGTTGATCGAACGCATGCGCCAACGCCGGCGGCCGCGTTTGCAGATAATCTTGATGATCGCCAAAGATGCCGAAGCGTTCCTCGAACAACTCTCCATCGGCATCGCCCAGAGCCGCATCATCCGTCAATTGAAAGAGGCCGCCACCGAAAACGGACACGATCTGGGCATTTTTTACCCGGCCTCCATCGCCGCCGACGGCACCGAATCACCGACGTATATTCACTCGAAACTGATTTTGGTTGACGACCGGTTTCTCAGCGTGGGTTCAGCCAACATGAACAATCGCAGCATGGGGTACGACACTGAGCTTAATGTCGCATGGGACGATCTCCCGGGCAGCGCGCTCAGTGACTCGATCCGCGCCGTGCGCGTCAACCTGCTTGGCGAACACACCGGCCTGGGCGTCCAAGCTGATAATCGCCTGGCCACGATCAACGGACTGGTGGAATATCTCAATGCGCT
>DASSGE010000382.1:0-4424 GCA_035693605.1 Binatia bacterium | reverse complement strand
ATTCGCCGGCAGAAAAACATCAAGCCGCAAATGGCGGGTTTGATCGGCGCCATGCACAATGACCTGGTCGCCGCTCAGATTCAGCTAAACGACATGCTGCGCATCGCCGAAAACTACGATTTCGAAGCTGTCGACCAGAATGGCCAGGACATTCTGACGCGAAAAACCAACGTCGCCAACGGCGCTATCGGTGTCGTTACCAAGGCTATGGAAATCGTCGGCGGGGCGGGTTTTTATCGCGGCTTCGGCCTCGAGCGGCTGTTCCGCGATGTTCAGGCGGCGCGCTATCATCCGCTGCCGGAGAGCGATCAAGTGAAGTTTTCGGGTGAGTATCTATTGCGCGACTGAGTTGGACGCGCAAGCGGCAGGTTCGCTGGACCGTTAAGTCTTGGCCCAGCAGCCTGCCGCTCCGGCACATCACTCACTCATGGAAGCGCCGCGTGGCGACGGCGGCAGCTTCTTTTATTCCCGGTAGAGGGCAGAAATCGTTCGCCTCTATACCGAAGACCGGGTTGAACTTGCTCCGAAAATTCTCGAGCGCGATCACCGCGGCCAATTCGACTAGCTCCTCGTCGGTAAACTGTTTTTTGAGGCGGTCGAAAAACTTATCCGTGACCCGTTTGGCAGTGGAGGTCATTCGTTCCGCCAGTTCTAACGCGAGCCGCTCGCGCAATGAAAATAACGGATTTTTTTTGTAGTCTCCCAAGACCGCTTCGACCTTTTCCGCCGCTGCGCCGTTTTGCATCGCCCCGGATGCATTACTGTCTATTCAATACGGGCAGCCATTGATATGCGCAGTCCTGACACAGACCAGGTTGCGCAATTCCTGCGCGATCAGTCCCGATTCCTGAATTCCCTGGGCAAGCGCCTGAACTCCCCGCTGAATCGTCGGTCGTACGGCGGACACCCGCGCCGCATTCGAGATAAAACCATGTCGTTTCTTCTGCTCGGCGATAATCTGCCGTATTTCATCGCTATTGGCGTCGGATTCGGTTACGCCTTTGATCCTGGCCATAAGTTCCTTCTGCGTTTGCAGATGTGCTTGGTAGTCCTCGCTTGAAAATCACTGCCTGGCGCGGGCAGCGTTGCCGCTGCGCCGTCCGCTTCAATTACCCAATCACCTCAACATTTTGGTAGAGCGAATCGAAGTTGCCTAAGGCGCATTCTTAAACGCTGCCGTAAAGTTGCTCGGGCGTGACCAGAATGAGACTGCGCTGTTCATCGCGCATCTGCTTGGCAAATTCCTCGTCGGACCCTTTGGCTCGTCCCATGGAAACGTAAAAGTCCTTCAGACGCTTGATATGCGCCGGCGTGTCTTGCCAGGGCTCGATGGACGCCGGCCCTTCGACCGTGACGTAGCGCCGGTTATCGAGCTTGATGACCGTGATAGTCGCGCGGCCCGTCCGCGCGATGTTTCTCTCTTTTACGGTGCGCGGCCGCGCCGCGACGCCGACCTTGCCGTCCAGCAACGCTGTCGAGACGATGGTCGACTGCACACGCCCTTTCGGCGTGACCGTCGCCGCGACACCGGTATGGTTCTCTTGCAATAAAGGGAGTGCTTCATTCCATTTCATCTACTCATTCCTCCAAACAGTGAAGTTTTTTTGGCCGAGACGAATGCGGCAGCTATAACCCTGCGCGCGGCGGTCAGTCAAGCCGTTAGCGCAACCTTTGCGCTCCTAGCCTGCTGCGCGCAGGGCGTTGGGTATTTTTCCGGCGACCTTAGTTGCCATTACATTTTGCAGCATTAATTGCGGTGCAGTCTAATGCCGTCTTAGTGGAAAACCATATTTGATTGCGATAAGTGAAATGGTTGAGGTTTTGAACGGCATGATCTCCGGTGCTCTCGAAGGATTTACTTGTATCGATGTCAGCGGCCATGTCGCCGGGCCATATGCCGGCAGCTTGCTCGGTGATTTGGGCTGCGAAGTTATCAAGGTGGAGTTGCCCAACGGCGGCGACACCCACCGCGGACGCAATCCCAAATATGAAGGCTACGGCCCGAGCTTCCGCGCGCTCAATCGCAACAAAAAAAGCGTCACGCTCAACCTGCGCGAAAGTAAAGCGCTAGAGATTTTGCACAAACTGCTTGCCACCGCGGATATTTTTCTGGAAAACTTTCGTCCGCCGACGCGCAAACAGTTGGGGCTCGATTACGATGAGTTGGCGAAGCTGAACCCAAAACTGATTCATTGCTCGATCTCGGGCTACGGCCAGAGCGGCCCCTATCGCGACAAGCCCGGCTTCGACACCATCGGCCAGGCGTTGAGCGGCATGATGAGCCTGGTCACCGATCTCGACGATCCCAAGGTCGCCGGTGTCTCCTTCGTCGATCACACGGCCGGCATATTCGCGGCTCACGGCATCATGGCGGCACTACTGGCGCGGGCAAAAACCGAAATAGGCCAGTTTATCGATGTGTCGCTGTTGCAGGTGGCGATCGCTTTCATCGAATCCCATGTTGCGGATTATTTAAACGGCGGCGAAGCGGTGTCGCGGGAAAATTTTCCCAAGGGAAGAATTTACAGCCTGCTCGATTGCAACAACAAACCGTTCATGGTCCATTTATCCGGCCACAACACGGCTTGGGAGGGCCTGCTCAAAGCTGGTGAACTTGACGAACGCATCGGCGATCTACGCTTTGAGACGCGCAAGCAACGCAGCGACCGCCATGACGAGATCGTCAAAATGCTGCGCGCAGCCTTCGCCAAGAAGCCACGCGATTACTGGCTGGCGCGCCTCGACCAACAGAGTATTCCCAACGCGCCAATCAATACGATTCATGAAGTGTTCGACAATCCGCAGATCAAGCACCTGGGTATTCCCAAACAAATCGCCCATCCGCAGATGGGAGTGAGCAATCTGGTCGGCAGCCCGATCAACATGTCGGGCACGCCGCCGAAGTTTTTTCGTCCGGCGCCGCTGCTCGGGGAGAATACCGAGGAAGTGCTAAGCAAGTTGGGTTATGACAGCAATGCTGTTAAGGAATTGAGAGCAAGTGGAGTGATATAGGCTTGATTGCCGGTTTTTCGTTTCCCATCACTGCTCCCACCCGCCCGATTTAAAAACCGGAAACTGGGAACCGCAAACTGCCAACGAACAAAAGGAGTAAACTATGGATTTTACTGTAAGTGCAGATCCACCCCATGTAGTGGAATTTCGCAAAGAGGTTGCCGCCTGGCTTGCCGAGCAGTTTAAAGGCTATGAGCACCTACGCTGGTCGGCGTCGTGGTCCACCCGTGAAGACGCCGAGGAGTACAAGTTTCGCCGCGGCTTAGCTGAAAAGCTTGGCGCCAAAGGCTGGCTGTTTCCGCTCTATCCGAAAAAATACGGCGGCGCCGAGCTGACCGTCGATCACCAGGTCGTACTCGAGACCGAATTGTTCAAGTACGGCCTCAATCTTTCGCATACGTTTTACACCCTGGCGCGCATCGTCGCGCCGGTGCTGATCCGCTGGGGCACTGACGAGCAGAAGGCGGAATTTTTGCCGGCGATCACCCGCGCGCAAATCTGCGTCTGGCAGGTGCTCACCGAACCGCACGGCGGTAGCGATATCGCCAATTGCCAGACCAAAGCGATTCGCGACGGCGATCATTACGTCGTCAACGGTCAGAAAGTTATGGTCGGCCATCATTTGCCGCCCGATTATCTCTGGACGCTGGTGTGCACCAACCCCCAGGGCAAACGCCACGAGAACCTGGCCTGGCTGCATATTCCCGCCAACCTGCCCGGCATTACAATTCAGCACATGAACATGATGATGGGCATCAAGAACGCGGTGTTCTTCGACAATGTCCGCGTGCCCGCGAAATATCTGATCGGCGGCGAAAACAACGGCTGGAAAGTCGCCAGCACGCATATGGAGCTCGAACATGGCGGCGACGGCCGCATCGCTGCCGATCCATTGATCGAGCGCGTGGTCGAATACTGCCGCAATACCCATATCGACGACAAGCCGATCATCGAAGATCCGCGCGTGCGCGATCTGATCGCCGAGATGACCATCGAGCTCAATACGCTGCGACGCTTCAATCAGCTGATCTACTGGCGTCGTTTTGCCAAGAAGCCGCATCCCTACGGTGGTCCCCAGCAACGCTATTTTCAGAGAATGCTGCGTCTACGCAACGGCGAGCGCTTGCAGGCGATCATGGGCGCCGACGCCCTGGAGCAGAACCTGTCGGTGCATGAAGTGATCGATTTCGAGTACGCCGTGCGTACCGGGCCCGGCCAGTTGCACGGCGGCGGCACTTTGGATACCGACCGATTGATCTTTGCCCGTCGCCTCGGACTCGGCCGTCCGAGTAAAGAGACCGCGCCGGAGACGCATTAAAAAAATTATAGGGGCGCAGCATGCTGCGCCCCGCAGTAGGAGAATCGAAATGGATTTAGGTTTAACAGAAGACCAAGAAATGCTGAAAAAGGTC
>DASSGE010000381.1:0-2623 GCA_035693605.1 Binatia bacterium | reverse complement strand
GCCGTATAATTGTATTACTTTCGATTCGGACTCGAAGGCCGAAGTCTACCTCGAGCTGAAGATCTTCAATCAGATTGTCGCTGATAAGAATATCTTCGCTTGGCGCGCTTCCACGACCAAACACCCAGGCATAGCGATCGTATCCTCCGACCGGTTGCTTATTGCTGTCGAAAAAGTGTGTTTTTGTGATGACAATGCGTCTGGCGTTATAAAAATTAAATCCCCCGTAGGCGTCAATGCCATTTGTATCGAAGCCCAGTTTAGTGATGAGCATATCCGCAGCATTGGAGCTCTCAAAGAGTTTTGGATAACTTCCTGAACGTCGCAAGATCGACAACGTCGAGCCGTCGCCCGATAGAGTCAAGCCATTCCGATTGTTGATCCGAACGCCTGCTAACAAGTAGGTTCCCCGGGGAAAGTAAATCGTGCTCCCATCCGGTGCAGTGTCTATTGCTTTTTGGATCGCGACGCTGTCATCGCTGGCATCATCCGGCAGAGCTCCATGGCTTCTCACATCGATCACCGTAGCGGCAGAAGCGTTTGCCACAGAGACGACAAGAAGGATAACGGCTGATCTGCAAACGGAAGTAAAATGGCCAATCACACACTCCAGTAACCCTTTTCTCATAACGAACAACCTTTCAGGTCTTTGAGCATCATTATCCTTTCCTCTGAGCAATGTTCTGGCGATGGTTCGCCAGAAGAGCACGGGCGATGCCAAAATGACGCGGTAGGATTGTTCGATAAAAGGTGTGGATTTTCCCAATCACCTTACGCGCGAGATGCAGTTCCTACTAAAGACGACAAAATTGTAACTTTGTTAATTCAATGTTGTAAATGTAGTCGCTGTGATGACGAACAGGGCGCGACGTGAAGAGTCTTCATGAATGGAGGTGTCTTTAAGCACGGCGGGGTACAGCAAAGCAAGAGAGCGAGCAATTACGAAGGCGCGATGGATTTGTTTGCGCGCTGACGGGATGATCAACTCGAGCGCTTTCGCAACAATCGATGAGTTTACCGGTCGGGAAGGTGAATCTAAAAGCGACTCTCGGGCGGGTTTTGCGTTATTTTAGTCGGCACGGCACACGACCCGGAACTATACAAGCAGATCGTTATCCGGCATTGGTTCGACGGCCTGTACATCCGAGCTGATGTCCTGTGCGTTCCGTTCACGCCGAATGACAACACGGATTTCTGTTCATCGATACGAATCTGAAGCAGTTGATGACTGTCACGTGAGTTCATTAACGGGTATCCGCGGCTTTGATGTCTTTGACTTTGACGTCGAAGTGCAGTGTCTTGCCGGCGAGCGGATGATTGAGGTCGACGACGACGGTTTTCTCATTCACCTTGGCGACCTTGAGCGGAATGGCGCCGCCGTCGGGCGACTTCATCATCAACGTCGCGCCCTCTTTTTGCGCTTCGACTGGAATTTTCTCTCGCGGGACTTCCTGAATCCTTTTTTCGTCGGGCATGCCATAACCGTCTTCCGGTTTGACGCTGACTTTCTTCTGATCGCCGACCTTCAGACCATCTAGCTCGCGCTCCAATCCCTTGACGATCTGGCCGGCGCCGTGAATATACGTCAGCGGTTCTTTGCCGACACTGGTGTCGATCACTTTGCCGCTGTCGTCGGTCAGAGTGTATTCGATGGAGACGATGGAACCGTCCTGCACCTGCGATCCGGGTTTGAGCGTAATCGCTTGACTGGGCTGCCCGCCGCCCGGGCCGGAAAGGCTGGTCAACAAAAACAACGCTGCGGTCACCGCACCGCTCATCACCAACAAGCCCAACAATTTTTTCATGACTTCCTCAGAACGAATCGTAACGAAATTTGCTTCGCGCCAACATATATTGCGAAAAAATTGAATACAACTAAGACCGACACGCCGCTTGTATCTTGGCCGCAGCCGCTATGCTAAGGGTCGAAAGTACGGCATGGGATTACATCAAGCATGAGCGGCGAGATATGGGCACTGTTTTCGGCGGCGGCGTGGGCGGTGGATTCGATCCTGGTGCGCAAGGGAACGAAGTTCTCCAACGCATCGACGGCGGCGTTTATCAGCTTCCTGGTCTCCGTGGTGTTCCTGGTGCCGTTTATCTTCCTTCGGTTCCCCAGCGAAAAGATTTTTCATTCGGCCAACCTGTATTTCGTCGCGAGCGGCGTCATCCAGCCGGCCATGGTGCGGGTGCTGTTCTACATGGGCATCATCCGCCTCGGCGTCTCGCGCGCCGGACCGCTGCGCGGCACGGCGCCGCTATTCACCATGGTGATGGCGTTGTTCGTTTTGAGTGAACGGCCCGGCCTGCTCGTTTACGCGGGTGCAATTCTGACGGTGTTGGGAACCTGGTTGGTTTCCTATCGCCGGGAAGGCGAAGCCAAATGGCGCACCGTCGATATTTTGTTTCCGCTCGGCGCGGCGCTGCTGGCATCGGTATCGCAGAATATCCGCAAGCTGGGCTTGCTGACGGTCGACGAGCCCTTGATCGCGTCGACGGTCAGCAGCACGACGTCGTTTCTGTGCTTGCTGATTTCTCTGGCGGTGTCAGGGAAGCTTGGCGCCCTCAAATTTCGCGGCGGTTCCTTGCTGTATTACGGTTTGGCCGCGATCTTTGCGCTGGT
>DASSGE010000380.1:0-6341 GCA_035693605.1 Binatia bacterium | reverse complement strand
CAAGCCGACCGGCAATTATTGGTCAAAGTAACGATTCTGCCGGCGGAGACCTCATCCAACTCGCGCTAGTACATCGGTAGGCCGCGACCGAATTAGTGACAGCGCGCACTCCTGATTTAGTTGAAGTGATAGGCGTCCTCGAAGAGCTATAAACGTTCGCGATGTTGCCGCGTATTCGGCTCTCAAGTGATGGCGACGAGCGCGGTAGCAACCGACGAACTCAACCGACAAATAGCGTGAATTTAGCCCCGTTCAGATTCATCAGCGGCTTTGGCTGCAGTAATCGGCGATCGGGAGCCAACACACGTTGGGCGATCTCCCAATTTACCGGCGGTAGCGGGTTAAGCTTGCCGATCTGTTCCAGTGACAAAAATTCCGCATGATCGGTTTCATGACCGTCGGGGCGCGGCTCGCCGGCGAGCGGACGCAAAAGCAGAATGACATACACGCCATTGCCGCTATCAGGGTCGTAACGACTGCGCAAACCAAGCACCGCCTCGACTTCCGCTATCACTCCCGATTCTTCTTGTACCTCGCGCACGACCGCTTGTTCGATGGTCTCGTTTGGCTCGATGAAACCACCGGGCAACTGCCAATTGCCCCGGCCGTGCCGTGAAGCCCGGCGCACGAAAAGCAGTTTATCGTCGCGCACGACGGCGCCGCCGACACCGATGTTGTAACCCGTATTGTATCGTTCAGGAATCGCCACTGAAATCGCAACCCTTCCTACTGGTCGACGTTAAAGCGATAAATTAAACAAGCGCTGCGCGTTCTTGAAGCGAATCAGGTTTTTTGCATCCTCGGTTATTTTCTTGTGATCGCGCAAGAGCCGGACATCTTCAAACTTCATCCGGCCGCCTGGGTCATCATGCGGATAATCGGTAGCGAAAAGAAAACGTTCGGCGCCGAGAAATTCGATCGCCTCCGGCAACTCTGGCTCTTCGGTTTCAATGGTAAAATGAAAATTATGTTTGAAGTAGTAACTTGCCGGCTGGCGATTTTTTTCGAGAAACACTTGCGCTGGAGTGATCGCACGTGCGCGCCGAAGGCGCTCGCCGACCTTGGTCAATGGACCGCGCGTATTGAGCGGATCTTCCTGGTCATCGTAATCGATGGGCGGACTTTCGAGGACTTTATCGAGCCATTGCACCAGCGGTTTGATGAATGAGGTGCCGGCCTCGGTAAAAATAAACTGCAAGTTGGGATAGTCGTCGAGTAAACCGCTGGTAATCAGTGAGACCAGACTCATTTGACCTTCCTGCGGCGCAAAAATGTACAAACCGTCGCGCTGAAAAATCGACAGGTTGCTGAGCCGATGCCCATGCTGCACATTATGCAAATAAATCGGCATCGACAATTCTTCGGCGCGCTTGAAAAACGGCCAGAGCTCACGATGACTGCCGAGCGGTTCGCCGAAGGGGTGACCCTTTACCGGAAAAACTTTGTCGAGCACCACAGAGCAAAAGCCGTGATCCTGCGCCCACTCCATCTCGTCGATCGCGGTCTGCACATCCTGCAATGCGACCAGCGCAGAACCGAATATTTTACCGGCGAACTCTTGCATCACACGCAGTAACGACTCGTTGTGCGAGCGCGCCATCCGGCAAGCCAGCTCTGGCTCGATCAGATAGGACCACCAGCCGGAAAACTGCGGTAAGACGATCTGCTGGTCGATACCCAGCCGGCCGTCATAGTCTTTCATCCGCGCGATTGGATCCCAAAGGCTACGAAACATCGCGCCCGAACCGGGCGCAGGTAGTGGGCTGGTCCCTGATACTTCCGACGGGTAGCCGGGAAAATCTACGTCACAATAGAGTTCTTGGTCATCAAACTTGAGGGTTGGTTTGTAGTGTTCCAGGGCGCCGCCAACCGCATTAAACGCGTCGCGCGGCATGAGATGGGTGTCACAATCGATGATCAATTTGAGCCTCCGAAGATCTTTCGACTTCGGTTATAAGGCTCTGCAGCTTGCTCTGTCAATCATCGACATGGGAGGGCGGCCCATGAAAGCCCGCCCTCCCAAGAAAAACATGATGGGTGCCGACCTTGCGCCAAAAATCCCGAGCAACAGTTCCGGCCTAGCGCCAACCGAAAAGATCGTTCAATCCCCAGCCCGCGCGATCGCGATCATATCGGTCTTGGCGGCCCCAGCCCCAGCCGTTGTTGTCATAACGGCCCCACCGATCGCGTGGCGAGCCGATCGTATCCCGCCCATACCCGCGGTCCTGATTGCGGGTTAAGCTTTCGAGACTTTCGCTGACCTCGCGGTGATCTTCGGCTAACTCTCTAAGGTCATCGCGAATCTCCTGGCGCTTGCGAGCGATTTGTTGCCGGCTAGCACCGGAACGGTAGAGCCTTTGCAAGTCTTCACGGTCGCGTTCAAGCTCCGCCTGACTGCGTCGGAGTTCAGCGCGGTCGCGCTGCAACTCGCTCATTCTCGAGCTCTCACCCCGTGACGAAGTCCGGTACCAATCCCGTTGCCGATCGCGTTCATGAGCATTCGACGAGTTTGGCATTGCCAAGCCAAGTAGGGACACGATTCCGGCAGCAAATAGTGCCTTTGTCGTTATTGTCATATCGAGATCCTCCTTGGCACATTAGACGACGCGGCATCGATAACGTTAACACGAAGCGCCGTCTGTTGATTTCATTTGTCGCCGTAAGGTAACGTCCAGAAGACAGCGAATTTTATACGAGGAGCAAACATGGCGAATCAACCGGCCTACGATCCCACCGATCCCCGCTATTTTGATGCCAAGGACCTTCGTTCGGAAGTCGAAAGGGTGTTCAGCCTGTGTGCCGACTGCCGTATGTGCGTCAAGTATTGCGGCAGCTTCCCGAAACTCTTTGACGCCATCGACGACTACTGTGTTGAAGGCAAATATGCCGACGTCAATACCAAAAATCTTAAACCCGCGGATGTCGATACGGTCGTCGACCTATGCTTTCAGTGTAAGCTCTGTTACATCAAATGCCCGTACACCCCGGGGGACCATGAATGGGCCATCGACTTTCCCCGCTTGATGAACCGGGCCAAGTCGCAATCGATCAAGAAAAACGGCGTGCCACTCACTGACAAGCTGCTCGGCAACCCGGATTTGGTTGGCAAACTCGGCACCATGACCGCGCCGCTTGCCAATTGGGGCAACGAAAATCCACTCAATCGCAAACTCATGGAAAGCGTGGCGGGCATCCACAAGGACAAAAAGCTACCGCCGTTCGCGGCGCAATCGTTCGCGGCGCAATTTGCGCGCAACCGCAAACCACCCACCGGTGACCCGACGGCGCGCGTCGCCTTTTTCTCGACCTGTTATGTGAACTACAACCAACCTGAGATCGGCAACGATACGCTTGAAGTTATGACGCGCAACAATGTCGATGTCGCATTGGCCTATGAGAACTGCTGCGGTATGCCGTTATGGCACAACGGCGACATGGATGGCGCCATCGCCGCGGCTAAGCGCAACGTCGAGTTTCTGCGGCGCTTCGTCGAGGACGGCAGAACTGTGATCGCAACTAATCCAACCTGTTCGCAAATGCTGCGCGTGGAATACCCGCGACTGCTGGGGACCGATGCGGCTAAAAAAGTGGCTGCATCGACCATGGATCCGATGGAGTTTCTTGCCAAACTGGCGGCTGATGGCAAACTCAATAAGGACTTCAAGACCGGCGCGGGACCGGTCAGCTATCATATTCCTTGTCATCTGCGCGCCCAGAACGTCGGGTATAAGACCCGTGATGTCCTGTCACTGCTACCAGATACCAAAGTAAAGGTAGTCGAAGAATGCTCCGGTCATGACGGCACCTGGGCCATGAAGAAAGAGAACTTTGAAATGTCGCTGAAATACGGCAGCCGGGCCTTTATAGAAATGGCCGAGGGTAATCCCAAGGTCACCTGCTCCGATTGCCCGCTCGCGGCAATACAGATCGAACAGGCCAATGGGAAACGGCCGCTTAATCCGATGCAGATCCTGGCAATGAGTTATCGCGGCGAGACCATCGCCTAGTCGAACCCGAGGCTGAGCAAAAAAACTAGTTCAGCGTTTAGTGAGCGATCGCGCGGTCGCGCGACAAGTCACTCGGCTGAATGCCGCAAACCAACGCGACTTCATCGCGATAGAGTAACCAGCTTCTAAGCGCGTCTTCCATTACCCGGACCACCGCGCCCCGGCGCAGCGGCACTACATGATCAAGGATTGCGTTCCAGGCGGCGGCCCGGTGGCGGCCTTCCACTTCTCGATGCGCCTTAGTGAGCGCTAAACGGTCCAGCGAGAGACCGTAATATTTCACCAGTGGATGGTCCTCCAACGGCGGCGGTGGTTTCGCGTCCGCTCCATTAAGCGCGGCGCGCTCGGCACTTGAGCCTTCGACGAAAATGGTAACAACCGCTGCGGCGATGTCCCAGCCGAAAGAATTGGTCGCCGCGTCGAGAAATTCTCGGTAACGCTGCGCCGCCGGCAGCAACTGGATATTGTCGAATCTACTCATATCCATGCCGAGTCCACGTGGGTATTCAAGAAACAGCTCGGGATGAGGCAGTCCAGCGATAAGGCCGCCAGTTTCTTCTTCGTAGAGATTTTCCGCCAAGCTGCGGCGAATCTCAGCGACGGGACAACGGATGTACGCTCGGCCAACGAGAATCGGAAAATCGCGCACGTAAGTGCCGTACTCCTGCTCGAAGTGAAGGTGCAGCCGTTCTTTGGGCACGCGGCCTGAAGTAAATACCGGCCAGGCCCAGTGCTCCTTGCGTTCCATTACACCGAGAAGCTGCTCGCGAAAAGTCTGCCGATTCATGAAACCTCCGTTGCTTGACGGGCTGATTCTGCTCGATCGATGAGCAACGTTGATGCCAAGGCACGCCGGCGGAATCATTGGCGCTTTCTGTCGATACAACCGGCACGCACGCGACCCCCGGAGACCACGTCAACGAATCGGGCCGCCCTGCCGCGCAGTGCGCCAGCCGGTTGACGCACACGATCCACGCCGAGACTGTAATCAGAGTGATTACCGGGATAATTGAAGCCTAGTCACGGACGACACTGACCAGAGAATTGAAAAGTAGCCGACAGCTTGGTCGTTTTATTGACAGTTACAACCTGGGACGTGATCGCCGAGGGTGAAATAGACGACTATGATTGCGCCAGTGAAACCGCTGCAGCTCTATTGCTCTTTCCGTCATTCCGGCGGACGCCGGAATTCAGTCGTTCTTAATCTGGGATCGAAACTGCCGCTGGCTGTCAACTCACGGGCGTCGCGAAGCGTCGCAGCTTACGTTGCGTTCCCTCGAAGAAGCGAAGAATTCAATCGTTCCTTATCAAGATTCTTCGCGGTATAAACGCAATGCATCAAAAACCGGCCGGTCCGAGACTGAAAAAAGAATCGCATCTTCAGCACTCGACGAGTTCACCAATCGATGCCACTGCCAAGTCGGCACGTTGAAACAGTCCCGCTCGCTCCATTCCGATTCAACGTTAGAGGTTCGGCTTTTGCCGATAATGGCGACACCCCGGCCACGCACCACATGATAGACCGTATTGCAGGTATGACGGTGCATTCTCGTCTGCTCACCCGGACTGAGCAGCTGAATCCGGCAGCTCAGCGTCGCCGTCGTCGGTCCGCCGTCTTGTGGATTGCGGTATTCCAGAACCGCGCCGTCGAATGGATCGCAAGGCCCAGCCGCGGCTAGATCCTTCAATGCACTCCAGGTCTCGACCCAACGGTATTTCACCGGAAAGGGTCCCGGCCCTTCGAGACCAGCCGGATTTCGTAAGGCGCCCAAGCGAGTCATATGAAAGCCGTCGGGCTTGCTGATCGGTTGGGAAAAACATTCCGGATAGCGTTGGTTTTCCCAGTTGTCGAGAAACTGCATCAGCGACGTATCCATGGCGGTAAACCAAATCGCCGGCTCGGATCCCGTATTGGTGGTGCCATGCCAGGTCCAACTCGGCTGCGTCAGCAAATCGCCGGGCTCCATGAACTGCTGCTCCCCTTCGGCGGTCGTATAAATGCCGCTGCCTTGGATCGCGAAGTAAATAGAGGTCGCCGTATGACGGTGCGAATCGGTCACTTCGCCGCCATTGACATGCTGCAGCATCGCCGCAAATGTCCGCGCCGCGCCAAGCGGAATGGTATCGGGAGAGTTGGTCATGTGCAGCGTGCGCATGCGCATGACCTCGTCGAGCGGGGCCAGCGCGCCGGCTTCGAGCAGCAGCGGCGCTATCTCGCTCCAACGCCAGATTTGTGGCTTGATCTCGTCCTGCTTCGGATTGCCTCGGTCGCGCTGCCACGCGCCGCGCAGCGAGCGCTCTTGGACTTTGGCGTTGAGATTCTCAAGTCTATTT
>DASSGE010000379.1:0-6314 GCA_035693605.1 Binatia bacterium | reverse complement strand
GTAAAGTTTATCGCGCGATTGTTTTCACCTCGTTGCGTTGCACGCAATGCGTAATCGCGAATGCTTTCAGAATGGCGAACTTCTAATAGCGGATTGAGCAATCGGGTGTCAAGTAGGGTAGGGCCGGTGTAAGCGCCTATTTGTCCCGAGAATGGGACGTGTCGAAGGGCGAACTTTAAAATCCACTCCAAGCCGGGCAGTGGATTGGAGTGCGCAGCCTCATAAAAACTTTGAAGTAGAATTGATCGGTGCTCGACGGTTAAGAACAGCCTGCCTGCGAAGAAAGTGGGTTCAATCGCGCGTCTTAATCACCGTCTGGAGTTTATCGCGCACTCTTGTTATGCGTTTTATCGAATAACACCGGCAGGCATGAAACTCCGCATTGCAACGCTTAATCTCGAACAGAATCTCAAAAATTGGCAGCGCCGGCGCGACTTGGTCGTCGAGCAATTGGCGCAATTAAATCCTGATATGCTGGCGCTCAACGAGATTCATATCCCTGAGCAAACCGGCCGCTGGCTGCAACGTGCGGCGCGCGAACGGCTGAAAAAAAGTTATTGCCTGCTGCAGCAATCGAAAGCAGGGGCTGAAGCGCGCCAGCAAGGCGAGGGATTGCTGAGCCGTTATCCGCCGGTTGAAACACTCAACCTCGACTACGGCTCGCACGATTGTGTCGCCCTGGCAGCTCGTTTCGAGTTCGGCGATCGACTGCTGGATCTTTATGTTACTCACCTGATCGCGGCGCGGGTAGACGACTCGGCGCGTCAATTCCAAGTCGAGCAATTACTGCAGTGGGTCGGCACACGTCGGGATGCCGATTGTTCGGTGGTTTGCGGCGACTTTAACGCCGCACCGGACCAGCCTTCGACTCGACTGATGGCCGGCACTTTCCAGGCAAGCCAATTCGCCGCGACTGCGTTCACTCCGTTGCGTGACGCGCACGGCCAAATTACCCATCCCGAGTGGTCCCGGTTCGATCGCTGCATCGACTACATTTGGTTCAAAGGAAAGCTCACGGTTAAGGCCTCAGGCGTTTGCTTTGACAAACCCGCGTCTGACGACCCAAGTCTTTGGCCGTCGGATCACGTCGGCGTCTGGGCCGACTTGGAGATCTTGTGAATCTCCAAGTCGGTACTGCCGAGCTAAACCGGTAATGGGATAACCGCCGCGTGATTATGCCGCGTACTGTTCTAATCCCTCGCGAAAATCTGCACAGGCGTAGCAGTGCTCGGTTTCCGGGACCAGCTCCAACCGCTTGGGATCTATAGGGGTGTGGCAGGCACTGCAGGTGCCGTACTGTTTATTCTCGATGCGCTCGATGGCGCGCTCAATCTTGCTCATCTCCACCTGATATTCGTGGCGTAGTCCGTCGAGTAAGGCGATCCGGCTATCGAAGGCGGCTTCATCGACCCAATCGGTGTTGCGTTCGACTTCGTTCTGCTCGTCATCGAGATGGCGCAAGGTGGTCAGCAATTGTTCTCGTCTTTTGGTAAGACGGGCGAAATTCGTATCGAATGTAGTGGTTTCCATCTTAGCTACCTCCTTAATTCCTACGCGAGCAAGAGGTGTGCCTTGGTTGCCGCTAATTTTCACCGGGTTATCGCTGAATTAGACGCGTTGCGTCGGAACTGTTTCGCATTTGTGCAAGGCGCGCGGCCGATCGCTTCGCAAGATCGCGAGTGCATCGACCGCGCGATCATCACTGTTTGTCGTCTGCGCCAGGATTTTTCTCCGGCGCGGCGAATTCTTTCAGTCCGACCGCCAATTCCTTCAGGCGCTTGGCGACGGCGTCGTTGACGGTCTCGTCGGCTGGCTTGCCATTGGCGAACCGGTCGGTCAAGATCGCGATCCCTTCGTCGACGGTTTTCACC
Organism: Binatia bacterium; assembly: GCA_035693605.1. GTDB lineage: Bacteria > Desulfobacterota > Binatia > UBA9968 > UBA9968 > DP-20. Next base: position 4,443 of record DASSGE010000379.1, on the reverse strand, counting down.
GGGTAGATGTGAAACTTGCCCTCGGCGACGGCCTTGACGACGTCGCTCCTCAAGATCAGATGGCGCACGTTGGAAGCAGGAATCAATACCCCTTGCGTGCCAGTCAAGCCGACAACGCGGCAGACATCGTAAAAGCCCTCGATCTTTTCATTGACGCCGCCGATCGCCTGCACCTCACCCCATTGATTGACCGAACCGGTGACGGCGATGTCCTGGCGCAGCGGCAGGTTAGCCAGACGCGAAAGCAAGGCGTAGAGTTCGGTCGAAGACGCGCTGTCGCCTTCGACGCCGCCGTAGGACTGCTCGAAGCAGAGACTGGCGGAGAGCGCCAACGGTTGGTTCTGGCCGAAGCGATTGCGCAGGTAGCCGGCCAAGATCAACATGCCTTTGTCGTGAATGTTGCCGCTCAATTTGGATTCGCGCTCGATATTGACGATGCCTGCCTGACCCATGCCGACGCTGGCGGTCACCCGGCTCGGCCGACCGAAAGCGTAGCCGCCGATCTCCATCACCGATAGGCCATTGACCTGGCCAACTTTTTTACCGTCGATATCGACCAAAATGGTGCCGTTGGCGATCTGCTCGCGAATGTACTCTTCGATGCGGTTGGAGCGGAACACCCGGCTTTCGAGCGCCTTTTCGACATGGCGCGCCGATACCAGCTGAAGATCTTCCTTGCGCGCCCAAAACGCCGCTTCGCGGACCAAATCGGCAATGGTCGCGTGCGAGGCCAAGACTTTGTCGCGGTCGCCGGCTTGGCGTGCGCCATACTCGATCAATTTTTCGACGCCGCTCTGGTCGAAGTGGGGCATACCCTCGTCGTTGCACAGATTGCCGACCCAGCGGGCGTAGGCCAGCTGATGGTTGTTGTCGCGCTGCATCACCGGATTGAAATCGGCGCGGATTTTAAACATCTCGTGAAATTCGTCATCCCAGGTGTAGAGCAGGTGATAGAGATAGGCGCTGCCGACCACGATCACTTTGGTGTTGACCTTCACCGGTTCGGGTCTCAACCCCGAAGCGGAGAACATAGCGAAGGGCTCGTAGGTTTCCATCTCGATGCGGCCGCTGCGCAGCGTGCGCTTCAAGACTTTCCACACCGCCGGTTCGGTAATTGCGTCCTCCAAGCTGAAAATGAGATAGCCGCCGTGGGCGCGCAGGAACGAGCCGGATTTGATCCGGGTGAAATTGGTCACCACCCGGCCGAAGCGGTCGACCACCCGCTCGATGGTGCCGAACAGATTGAGATAAGTCGGCGCGCTCTCGACCAGGATCGGCGCACCGTGGGTCTTGGCGTTGTCGACGACGACGTTGACCTCATATTCCAGATAGGGATCGCGCTCGCGCTGCGGCGCCGGCATGAACGGCATCACCATCGGGCTCGCGGCAGCTTCTTTGAAATCGTCGAGATTGTTGAGGATATGTTCACGGGTCTCGTCGAGATAAGTATTGACCTCCGGGTTGTCGAGCTTTTCGGCGATACGGCCCAACATCGGCAGTAACAGGTTTTCGCAGAAGCGCCGCTCGATGCCGCGGATATCCTGTTCCATTTCGCGCATGATTTCCTGTTGGCGGCGCCCGAGCCGTTCGAGTTCGACGTTGAGTTCCTGCTGGCGCCGCTCGACGTCGCGCCGTTCATCCTCCGAAAGCGCCGCGAAGTCTTGCGGCTTCTGCAGCGGTTTGCCGTCGACCACGGGAAGAAAATAAATATGGCCGCGTGAACTCGACTGCACCTGGAAGCCGCGCTCGCGTGCCAGGGTGGCGAATTGAACGTTGAGCTCCTGGGCGCGGTTGTTGAACTTCTCCATCAAGGTCGATTTTTCCTTGTCGAAGGCTTCCTGGCGAAACGCTTTCGGCAGTTCCTCGCGCAAGGTCTTGACCAGATCATGCATCATCTGGCGCAGCTCGCTGCCGGCGCCGGCGCTTAGATAAATCGCCCGCGGCGCATCGGGATGATTGAAATCGTGGACGTAGACCCAGTCGCCCGGGGTTGCCGTAGCGCTGGCCCGTTCAGCGACCCAGCGGCTCAGGATTTCCAATTTATCCGCGCCGGTCAAACCGGACACGAAAATGTTATAGCCGCTGCTGGCGACGCCGAGGCCCAGTTCCAACGATGCCAAGGCGCGCTCCTGACCGACAAAACCATTGACGCCGGCGAGCTCGCGGGTCGAGGCGAAATATTGCACGATCTTGGGCGTAAAGCGGAGCTCTGCGGCGGACAATTCCCGCGGCGCGGCTCCGGCTTCGTCGCCGGCTCCGTTGTTAACGACCTCGGTGTCGATCATCGCTGTCTCCTCTTGTAGGGCCCTTGAGTTTGGGCAGCCGCACGTGCAACACGCCATCGTGAAACTCGGCCTCGATGGCGTTATTATCGATCGATGTTGGAAGTTTGATGCGGCGCAGGAAATTGCCGGAAGAACGCTCCATGGTATGAAACTGACCGTCGCTGCGGCTGGTTTCTATGGAGCGCCAGCCTTGCAATACCAGGTCGCCGTTTTCCGCTTCGACTTTGACGTCTTCGGCTTTGACCCCCGGCAAATCCGCTTCGAGGATGAAGGCGTCTTCGGTTTCGTACAGATCGACAGATGGATTCCAGCCGCGGATGTCGCGGCAGAAACCCCACGGCCGGTGGATCATCTCATCGAAAAGACGTTCGACTTCGCGCGGCAGGTGTATTGGAAACGATATCAAGTCATTTTGTTTTTTTGCCATGGCCACGATCTCCGGCAGTTTGTCGCGTCACAATTCCGCGAATTGTGCATCAATTTTACCAGGTGAAAATCGTTCAATTAATTGAATCGCAATGGCCATGCCACGGATGTGGGTTGTGCGCGGAGAAAATCGCTTCATCACGGATGTCCACGCTCTGACACCCGTTGACCTATGAAATTAGCCGAGTTTCGCGGCACTGATCCTTCCTCGACGTGTCATTCCCGCGCGCAGGCGGCAATCCAAGGGTGATCTGCGTTGATAGCACGGATAACCGCCTCCGGGGTTATGACGGAATTCAAACGACGCGCAGAATTATCTCGCAAAAGTGTTTTACCTGTTCAACACAGCGCCTAAAGGGGGGATGGATCCCGGCTTTCGCCGGTATGACGAGCCAAGAAAAAACGGCGTGAACGGCGTTCCCGGCACTGTTAATATCTGTAGACGAGCGTAAGTTAATCAATATTCGTGATGAGTCTCTGCTGATTTTCCCGCAACTACATAAAGGAAAATTCTTCGCTCCTTTCAATTCCTACGCCTGAGAAGAAGCATTCGCGATCATCGCAAGGTTGCGAAGATTCGTGCAGGAAAACACGCATTATCGTGGCATAGGCGTTGCGATTAAACAGTAACGACAGTACGCAGACGCTATCGTGGTCCGCGTAACTGAGAAGGGAGTATGGTCATGGGCGAAGCGATCTTTGCGATTGTCGATAACGATAGCGATGCTCAACGCCGCTACTTCGATACTTACCGCCGCAGTGAACACCTGGAGCCGGAAAAAGTGCTGCTTCTGGCGATCCTCGAAGATGCGATTCATCTTTTTCAAAAGTATCGCGGTGCGCGTGACCGCGCCGGTAAAGAGCACTTTCACGAAGTCAATGACTGGTTCATGAACCACGGCGATCACTGGTTGTTTTCGTTTGAAAACGTCTGCGAACTGCTCGCGCTCGATCCCGAGTATGTGCGCCGCGGGTTGTTGGCGTCGACCGGTGCGCCGGCGTTGACTGACAAAAGGGGGAGGCGCAGTGCCGCCACTCGGGAGGCGGCGTGATCGTTGGCCTGGCCCGCGAATCGCTCGCTGGCGAGCGCCGTGTGGCGTTGGTGCCCGAAGGGGTGCGCCGGCTGGTTGCCAACAAATTTGACGTTGCCGTCGCCAGCGGCGCCGGCCAAGCGGCTTTGTTTAGCGACGCCGAATACGCCGGCGCCGGCGCGCGGCTCGAAAACTCACTGGAAAAACTGCTTGGACAAGCCGATCTCGTCGTCAAGATTCGCCCACCGAGTCTTCGAGAAGTCGAAGCGCTGCGCCGAGGCGCGGCGCTGGTTTGCCTGCTTTATCCCCGCGCTCATGTCGACGTGACACTGCGGCTCGCCGCTCGGGGCGTGACGACCTTGGCGCTGGAAAATATGCCACGAACCACGGTCGCTCAGTCCATGGATGTCTTGAGCTCACAGAGCAGCGTCGCGGGCTATCGCGCGGTGATTGTCGCCGCCAATCTGCTGGCGAAATTTTTCCCGATGCTCATGACGCCGGCCGGGACCTTCGCCCCAGCACGAGTTTTGGTCTTGGGCGCCGGTGTCGCCGGGTTGCAGGCGATCGCCACGGCGCACCGGTTGGGCGCACTCGTCGAAGCGTTCGACGTGCGCCCTACGGTGCGCGAACAGGTTGAAAGTTTGGGCGCCAAGTATATCGAGCCTTGGCTCGAACACGCCGGCGAGACTGCCGAAGGTTAC
>DASSGE010000378.1:0-9211 GCA_035693605.1 Binatia bacterium | reverse complement strand
CTTCGACCACCGGCATGGCTAACTTCATCTTGTCGGCGGCGCGCTCGGTCGTACAGTTGGCGTCGGCATAGACAATTTTCAGGGCTAGGTCGGCCAGAAAACCGAAGTCTATGCCGGTGCTCTCAACCTTTAGCGCGACCGGCGGTACGATATCGGGTTTTTCTCTTTGAATGGGTTCTGGCTTGCTCATATTCCCTTGCCCTTTTCTAGTTTCTTCCGGCCGTTAAGATTATGGTCTGGCAAACACGAATTCAGTCATTTTATGGGCTTAACATCCTTTTGGCAATCAATTCTATTTCGAGGTTGAACTGTGGGTATAACCATTTTGTGTGGGTTTCGCCAATTGAAGCCTTCCAGGCGATATGTTATAAAATCCGGACGATTAAGGGGTAATCATGAAGACAGGAATTCATCCAGAGTATAAACCGGCAAAGGTTACTTGCGCCTGTGGCACTGTTACCGAGACGCGCTCCACGGTGGGTAACATCCATGTGGAAATTTGCTCAAATTGCCATCCGTTCTTTACCGGTAAACAGAAACTGGTCGACACTGCCGGGCGGGTAGAAAAGTTCCGGAAGAAATACGGCATGCAGAACCAAAATCAGACGGAGGGCTGAGGCCGAATTTGACCTATTAACTTTATAGGCAACAAGAAAGGGCAAAGGGCAGATTCACAACCCTTTGCCCTTTTTTATTTCGCCGACAGGAAAATTGCCAAGCGAAGATCGCCTTTTATAATTTGTTGCAACGTAAGAGTCCGGCCGTGAAGTGACGCACAGTTATGCTTGATAAATTACTCGAAGTCGAAAAACGCTATATCGAACTCGAAGGCATGATGTCCGACCCACAGTTGGTTGGGCAACAACGCGAGTACGCGAAAGTCGCCAAGGAGCGCTCCGACCTGGAAGAAATTGTCGTCTGCTATCGCGAGTGGCGCAAGGTCGAGCAAGAGCTCGCTGACAACCGCCAGCTTATGGACGAAAACGACGAAGCGATGCGCGAGCTTGTCAAGGAAGAATTGGTGAGCTTGCGCGAGCGTAAAGAAGCTCTCGAAAGCAAGCTCAAATATCTTATTCTGCCGAAGGATCCCAACGACGAGAAGAATGTCATTGTCGAAATCCGCGCCGGCACCGGCGGCGACGAGGCGGCATTATTCGCCGCGGAGCTGTTCCGCATGTATTCGCGCTACGCCGAGTCGCGCGGGTGGCGTGTCGAGTTGATGAGCTCCAATCCCACCGGCTTGGGCGGCTATAAAGAAATTATTCTCAGTATTGAAGGACGCGGCGCTTATAGTCGGCTCAAGTTCGAAGGCGGTGTGCATCGGGTGCAACGCGTGCCAGTAACCGAAGGGTCGGGACGCATTCATACTTCGGCAGTGACCGTTGCGGTGTTGCCGGAAGCCGATGAGGTGGAAATCGCCATCGACCCGAAAGAGATTCGCATCGACGTCTTCCGCTCCTCGGGCCCGGGCGGCCAGAGCGTCAATACCACCGATTCCGCGGTGCGTATTACCCATATCCCCACGGGCATCGTAATTTCCTGTCAAGACGAAAAGTCGCAGCATAAAAATCGCGCCAAGGGAATGAAGATTTTGCGCGCACGCTTGTTGGAAAAGAAACAGGACGAGCAGGCATCGGAGATCGCCGCTTCGAGAAAATTGATGGTCGGCAGCGGCGACCGCAGTGAACGCATCCGGACATATAATTTCCCGCAGGGGCGATTGACGGATCATCGGATCAATTTGACGATTTATCAGCTTGAGCGCGTGATGGAAGGGCAGATCGATGAAGTGGTCGACGCTCTAATCACTCATTATCAAGCGCAGGCGCTCAAATAAGCGATCGGCAGCGATGGACGGGGTTGCCAACATAGCTAATGGATCGGGGGCACGGAAACTGCGCGATGAACTGATGCTCGCCGTGGAACGTTTGTCCGCCGGTGGCATCGATAGCCCGCGCCTCGATGCCGAAGTCCTGCTGGCTGATTGTTTGAACATGAGCCGCGAGCAGCTGCTTGTCGCTGGCGAAACGACAATCTCTCCAGTCGCGGCGAGCCGCTTTTATACTTCGGTCGAGCGTCGTTTACAGCGGGAGCCGGTGGCCTACATCAGAGGCAATCAGGAGTTCTGGTCTCTCGATTTCGCGGTATCGCCGGACGTCTTAGTTCCGCGGCCGGACACCGAGCGTTTGGTTGAAGTGGCACTCTTGTGTGCAGCAAAAATTCCCGCCGCGAAACCGCTGCGTATCGTCGACTTGTGCACCGGCAGCGGCGCGGTGGCGATTAGTTTGGCGCGGGAATTGCCATTGGCGCACGTCTACGCCACCGATATTTCGCCCGCAGCTTTGACCATCGCCCGACGCAATGCTGAGACGCATCAAGTGGCGGGGCGAGTGCGGTTTTTTACTGGTGACCTGTTCAGTGCTCTGGCTCAGGACTTGGCGCCGCGATTCGATCTGATTGTCAGCAATCCGCCCTATCTACGGCGCCACGAAATCGCCACGCTGGGGCCGGAAGTGAATTGCTGGGAGCCGTTCAGCGCGTTGGACGGCGGCGTCGACGGCCTCGATTTTTACCGGCGGATTTTTGCCGCGGCGCCCGAGTATTTGCTCGACTCTGGCGTGCTGGCGCTGGAGATTGGCGCCGATATGGCAGCCGCGATTGCGGACGTATGTGCTGGTACCGGGGCGTTTCAACAGATCGAGGTGTTTCAGGATTATGCCGCTCGCGATCGCGTGATTATGGCGCAGATTGGCAAAACGTTAGGATACTAAGCCGGTGGATAAAATCGTCATACAAGGCGACCAACGATTGAACGGCGAGATCGCCGTTAGCGGGTCGAAGAACGCGGCGCTGCCAATCCTGATCTCGTCGTTACTCAGCGCCGAGCGCTGCACGTATCGCAGCGTGCCCCATCTCGCCGACATTCGAACCACTTTGAAGTTGCTCGCCGGCTTCGGCGGCAAGGGCGAGCACCTGCGCTGGCGTGCAGGCGCTGACGATCTAAGCTTGCAAGCCGATCGCATCGACAATTTCGAGGCGCCCTATGATCTGGTCAAGACCATGCGCGCATCGTTCTTGGTCATCGGCCCGCTTGTGGCGCGCTTCGGCCGCGCGCGCGTATCGACTCCGGGTGGTTGCGCCATCGGTGCGCGGCCCATCGATCTGCATTTAAAGGGTTTGGAAGCGCTCGGGGCGACCATCGAGCAGACCCACGGTTACGTCGAAGCTCGGGCTGCCAAACTGCGCGGCGCAAAAATTTACTTAGACGTGCCGTCGGTGGGGGCGACGGAAAATCTCATGATGGCTGCGACCCTTGCCGAAGGCACGACGGTTATTGAGAATGCCGCCAAAGAACCCGAGATCAATGATCTGGCGAAAGTACTCAATGGCATGGGCGCGGAAGTTCACGGTGCCGGCACCGATGTGATTCGAATCGCCGGGGTTGACGCACTGCATGGTCTGGATCACCGGATCATTCCTGATCGCATCGAAGCGGGCAGTTTCATCATCGCCGCGGCGCTCAGCGGCGGCGAGGTTTATGTAAAGGGTGCGCGCGCCGATCATCTCGAAGCCTTCTTGATTAAATTGCGAGAAGCCGGAGTGATTTGGAACAGCGACGACGGCGGGATCCATGTGCGCGGCAGCGGTAAAATTAGGAGCGTCGATGTGAAAACCTTGCCGTATCCTGGTTTCCCGACCGACTTGCAGGCGCAGATGATGGTGCTGATGGCGGTGGCCGATGGTGTGAGCGTGATTACCGAGACGATTTTTGAGAACCGCTTCATGCACGTGCCTGAGCTCGACCGCATGGGCGCCGATATCAAGCTCGAAGGCAACCGCGCCGTGGTGCGCGGTGTGCGCCAACTGTCCGGCGCCCCGGTGATGGCAAGCGACCTGCGCGCCAGCGTGGCGCTGGTGCTGGCCGGTCTGGTCGCCAGCGGCAGCACCGAAGTGGCCCGCGTGTATCATCTCGATCGCGGTTATGAACAGATAGAAAGAAAACTGTCGCAATTGGGGGCGCAAATTAAGCGCGTCCCGGCATAACCCTCGGTTGAGAGGTTCAACGTTCGAAAGTCCACGGTTAGAAAAATTCTCCGGTTGCTATGAACATTCGTTTGGTTAAGTCTTCCGACGCCGGCTTCAAAACATTGATGGCGCAAATTCTCGGCCGCCGTGGTACGCGGGCCGGTGATGTTGAAAAACGAGTCGAAGAAATCGTCACGGCGGTGCAGAGACATGGCGACCGCGCGGTGCTGCGCTACACGGCGCAGTTCGACCGGGTAAGTTTGAGTCCGGCGACAATGGAAGTCACTAAGGGAGAGATTGCCCACGCGGTCGCGCAAGTGTCGCGCCAAGACCTCAGCCTCTTGCGGCTTGCGGGCAAACGCATCGCAGCATTTCACCGCCGTCAGCTGCTCAAAAGCTGGCGGTATCGCGATCCCTTGGGCATGGTGCTCGGACAACGTATCACGCCTCTGGAACGGGTCGGCGTCTACGTGCCCGGCGGCAAAGCATCTTATCCGTCGACGGTACTGATGAATTCGATTCCGGCGAAAGTCGCCGGCGTTAAAGAAATTGTCATGACCTCGCCAATAGGCGCCGACAGCGCGATTATCCTGGCCGCGGCCCATGTGGCGGGGGTTGATCGGATCTTTCGCGTCGGCGGCGCCCAAGCCATCGCCGCCTTGGCATTCGGCACGCGGATGATCCCCAAAGTCGACAAAATCGTCGGACCGGGTAATATCTTCGTCGCTACGGCCAAGCGCATGGTTTTCGGCGAAGTGAACATAGACTCCATCGCCGGGCCGAGCGAGATTTTAATTCTGGCCGACTCTTCGGCTGATGCGGGCCTTGTGGCGGCGGATATGCTGTCGCAGGCAGAGCATGATGAACTGGCTGCGGCGCTATGCATAACGACTTCGATTGCCTTAGCGAGCAAGATTCAGAAGGCGGTGGAACAGCAGCTTCTTGGTGCCAAACGTCAGGCGATCTCCCTGCGCGCGCTGCAGAAGTACGGCGCGATCATCGTCGCGCGCGATCTGAAAGAGATGATCGAGTTAGCGAACAGCATCGCCCCAGAGCATATCGAGATTTTAGTACGTCAGCCGGAGACGATCGCGCGCAAGATCCGTAATGCCGGGGCAATGTTTCTTGGACGTTATTCGGCACCGGCGTTGGGCGATTATCTCGCCGGCCCCAATCATGTGCTCCCGACCGGCGGCAGCGCGCGATTTTTTTCGCCGCTGGGCACTTACGATTTTCTTAAACGGACAACGATCATCCACGCCGAGCGGCGCGGTTTGAAAGCGTTGGCATCGAAGATTACCCGCTTGGCGAGATTGGAAGGCTTGGACGATCACGCGCGCTCGGTGGAAGTGCGGTTTCACAAGCAAAACTCGTCGAGGCGGGTTCTGAATTGAGTCAGCGCGAGTTGGCAATACTAACGGGAGACAATCATGGGACGTACGGCGAAAGTTGCGCGAAAAACTAAAGAGACCGACATTAAGATCAGTCTGGATATCGACGGCAGCGGTCAGGCGGCCATCGAAACCGGCATGCCGTTCTTAAATCATATGCTTGACGCCTTTAGCCGCCATGGTTTTTTCAATATCGACATTCAGGCCAAGGGTGATTTGGCGGTCGACTATCACCACACCGTGGAAGATGTCGGATTGGCCTTGGGCCAGGCCTTTAAAGACGCTCTCGGCGACAAGGCGGGTATTCGCCGCTTCGGCGAAGCCAGCTGTCCGCTTGACGAAACACTCGCCAAGGTGGTGATTGATTTGAGCGGCCGACCTTATCTCTCGTACAACGTCAAGATTCGCCCAGGACGTGTCGGCGATTTCGACACCGACTTGCCTCATGAGTTTTTCGCCGCCTTTGCCAATCAGCTGGGTATGAACCTACATATCGACGTACCGCGCGGCGAAAATCCACACCATATTATTGAGGCTTGCTTCAAGGCCTTCGCCCGGGCGATGGATTTTGCTACCCAGGTCGATCCGCGGGTGCACGGCGTTTTATCGACCAAGGGAAGCTTATAGGCTGACCGGTTCCAAGGGTTCCAGGGGTTTCACTCGTTCCGACAGAACGTATGATTGCGATAATCGACTACGGGATGGGGAATCTGCGCAGTGTGCAGAAGGGAATCGAGCGGGTTGGCTTCGACGCGGTGGTCACACGTGATGTCGGTCGGATTCACTCGGCCCGCGGCGTTGTGTTGCCGGGGGTGGGCGCATTTAGCGCTTGCATGGAGAATCTCGGCAAGTTCGGGCTCGTCGAACCGATCCGGGAAATCGTCCGGCAGAAAAAACCGTTTCTGGGGATTTGCCTGGGATTTCAATTGTTGTTTTCAGAAAGTGAAGAGTTTGGCAAACAGCGAGGATTGGATTTATTCTCTGGCAAGGTTTTGGGTTTTCATCCCAGCGCCGATCTCAAAGTGCCGCATATGGGCTGGAACCGCATTGCCAAGGTAAAGGACTCGCCGTTTCTCGACGGTATTTCGACCGGCGATTATGTATATTTCGTCCACTCGTATTATGTCGCGCCGCAAGATCGATCGATTGCCGCTACGACCACGGAATACGGCCAGCCGTTTGTGTCGAGCATTGCCACAGATAGGCTGTTTGCCTGCCAATTTCATCCCGAGAAAAGCCAGGAACTGGGGCTGAGAATTCTTGCTAACTTCGGGCGGTTCGTCGAAACCAATTGAAAACAGAGAATTGGGATTGTTCGGATGAGGACATCTTCAATTATCAATTAATATTGTCCATTCTCGATTGCTTGAAATCATGCTGATCATTCCCGCCATCGATCTCAAAGACGGCCGCTGCGTTCGATTGTTCCAGGGCGATATGGACCGGGAGACGGTTTATTTTGAAGAGCCGGTGACCGCAGCCAAACATTGGCTCGCCGAGGGGGCGACTTTTCTGCATATCGTCGACTTGAACGGTGCGGTGGAAGGCCGGCCGGTACACACCAAAGAAGTTGCCGCCATCTGCAACGTCGCCGGATTATCCGTGGAACTGGGCGGCGGGCTGCGATCCGCCGACGCCGTTCAGGCGGCGCTTGATTTGGGCGTATCGCGAGTGGTTATCGGCACAGCCGCCTACGATAATGCCACGCTGCTGCAAACTCTCTGCAAAAAATTCTCCGGCAAGATCGTCGTCGGCATCGATGCCCGTCAAGGCAAAGTCGCAGTTAAAGGCTGGAAGGAAACCACTGAAATGGACGCCGTCGAGCTGGCTCAGCGCTGCGAACAGGACGGCGCCGCGCGCATCATCTACACCGATATCAGCCGCGACGGTACTAGCGGCGGCGTCAATCTCGACGAGACTTTGAAGATCGCCCGCGCCGTGAAGATTCCCATCATCGCCTCCGGCGGTGTCGCAACACTCGACGATATTCGCAAGCTATTGCCGTTGGAAAAAGACGGAGTAGAAGGGGTCGTGGTTGGAAAGGCGCTGTATGCTGGATCGGTGGTCCTGCGAGAAGCACAAAAAATCGAGATTTAACTATTTTGTTGCCGGATTCTCGATCGATTCCGGCTATTTCGCAACACGCTGGGATTTGGATGCCTTAAACATCATATCAAACAACAGCAAATAATTGCCCATCCAATCTGTTAATGCGTCTTCAGAGCGATTTTCGCATTTTCGCCGGCAGCTAATTGAATCCCAGGAAGGTTTCCATTGCCGTCGACTAACTTAGAGTAGAGTATTTCCCCGCTTGGTGCTTTGACTTGAAATAAGCAACGCCCGATAACGATCAAGTCGGAGTGTGAAGCCCAGGTGGCTTTCAGGTTCATGATGACTCCACTCTGATTTCTTAGCGGCGCGGATCTCACGAACCTTCTTAGTTGTTGCTGGTCGATTCCGACTTGGTCTCTGGGTCAGCGACTCGAGATGCTACTGGCACAGACAAATCGATCGTGGGCAGAGGAAGAACGAATTCGAGTTTATTGGCGCTGTTTTCTTCTGATGGCGTGACTTCGACTCTAAGTTTTTCTAGCTTTTTAACACCGCTTGGCAATTTGAAGTAAACAAAGCCAGCGGCGGTTTGGTTCGGTTTCAACAGCGCATCGTTGAATCTCAAACTTTCGAAGTGCTGTTCAATTCGGCGATTTACCGCCGCTGTATGAGCCGCCGATGCGCCGATAGTCACTGGCCAAAGGAGTATGGCAAAAGGTCCGGTGGCAACAGTCCAACCTAACGCTTTGCCCGCATACTCGCTATTGGCCGATTGACTGGCCGCGGTTTCACCGCCAAGTGAACCGAGCAGATCGTTGCCAATGTATGCCGATACCACGCGTTCCTGGATTTTATACGTCTGAGTGCCATTGTTTTCGATCTTTAAAAGTATCGGCAGGATTCCATTGGGAGCGACATCCGCATCGAAGGCTTGACGGGACTTGTTCGCGGATGCGAACTCTTCCAACGAAATCTCTAAGCCCTCTTTCATTTGTTTTACCGTCGGTTGACGAGCTCGCGCTAGATCTTGATAACGCAATCCGGGTTCAAAGCTGGCGCATCCGGAAGCGACCCATATACATATACAGGAGGTTGCGGCCAAGCGTACCCAGCGATCGCTTCTTGCTATTTTCATGCTCCCTCCAGAACCCGAAGATTTCGCTTACTTAATCTAGTGAGGACTGCGGGAGTAACATGAAACCGAGAAACTAGTCAAACTGGCAAGTCTTGGCAGTGAATGGAATGGCAAAACCAAACGGCAGATTGGGATTTAGACTCTAACGATCGGCATACTTTGAGTCCGCGTGAATCCGCCACAAATATAACGTGTGATAATGGACCAACCCACCGAGCTTTTTTTCCGGATCCGGCAGTTTGATGGTTTTGTCCGGTTTCCAGCCTTCGATGCCAAAATCGTGGGCGACGATGCGGGCACCGGGTTTGAGATGCTTCTTGAAGCTGGGCTTCATCGCTTCGTTGAACCAGGGGAGCATGTAGAGGGTCACGACCGTGGCCTTGGAGAGGTCGGTTTTCATCGCGTCTTCAGCGCGAAATTCGACCAGGTGGCTGACGCCGGCGGCTTTGGCATCCTCGCGTGCCTTGGCAAGCAGCAACCGGTCCATCTCGATGCCGACCGCGCGGACGCGATAGTTTTTTGCGGCGCGGATCACGATTCGGCCATCGCCGCTGCCGAGATCGTATAGGACATCGCCTTTTTTGACTTCCGCCAATTCGAGCATCTT
>DASSGE010000377.1:0-3112 GCA_035693605.1 Binatia bacterium | reverse complement strand
GTAGCCTTCGGGATAAGTCGCAGTCGCGAAAGCCCGCAAATATGCGCCGGTAACAATTCCAACTTCCAACGCAACACCGACTAACAAGGTCTTGCCAGGCGCTGTAACCCCTGCGGACAAAAAGCCAAGGGAGAGCTTAGGGGACGTTGTTGACTGAGTAGACAAACTCTTGGGCGGTCGGCAAGAGTCTCGATAGCGGGTATGGCTTGAAACCTTTTGTCCAGCTAGTCACAACGTCCCCTCACCCACACGTCCCTTCACCCACTCACCCACAAACTTTCGGATACGTTCCAATTGTCTCGATGGCGGGTATGATTTGAAAACACGTTGTCGAGTTAGTCGACAACGTACTTTTCTCCTGCTCACTCTTTCGGTTCACTTCGAGCCCTAATCCGACTCAACGCCCAGCTAGGGTACACAATACCTTGGGCGATTGGTCTAGAACGAGATACAATGCCCCGCCAATTCGCACAAGGTCAGACCTTGTGCGAATTGATTTTAAAGATACTACAAACAATTCATCCGCTCTGGTAACTTCGAACGACGTCTTCTCCGCCTCAAACTTCAACTGGGAAGCTGTTTGAAATGCGACCGATTTAATTGCAGCTATCTCCTCCGGACGTATTTCTTCCGATTTACGTTCTCTTACAGAATAGAATAAATTGGCAAGCCTATAGATATCTTTACAAAGTACATCTAGCGCGTTTGCATCCATCCTGTTCTTTCTCCTACTGATTGACAAATGTAACTCGCCCCGAAGGGTAAATTGCATAGATACCCCGTGGATTGATAACATAGTGCATTGAACCACAACGACCAGCGCATCCTATCGTAAAACCGTGGACATCATCGGAACTTGGTCCAGGTACAGAAGCAAGGGGACTAGGGTCAAATCTTTATCTATGGCGTAAGGTCTCATCAATTTCTCTGATCGCTGCTGCGAGCCGCTTGTGCTTCTCTCGATTTTATCAACGTCCCTCGGCTAAATCTCCCACACGAAGATCGTTGATCTCCATCGTCTCTGTAAATACGCTAAACGATAAAGAACGACCCAACTCTTAGGATACGTCAAAACGACGTAATCGATCGAAGTGTAACTGAATGGTTTGGCGAGGAACCTATTTGGCGGGTTTCACTTCGGCTTTCTCTGTTGGCGGAACCTTTACAGGTCCAGCCATACCGGTACCCTGGCGCTGCAGGCCTTCCATCACCATCTTGGCGCTCGCGTGACCTTTATCGGCGAGCTCGCCGGTCTTGGTTACAAGTGTTCTAAATTGGGATTGGATCTTCTGCGCTTCTTGCAGCGCACCCTCTTGGCTGGCCTTCACTTGGCCGAGATTGCCGCGTTCCGCGAGCAACGAGAAGGTTTGAAAGCCGAAATAAGTGAGCAGGGCGACTAGAGTGATGACCAGCGGAAGGTTCGATTGGCTGGCTGCCGGCGCGCTGGCGAATTCTTCGGCGCTAACTTCCGCTTCGCTGGCGATATTATTTTCATTGTCCATGATCGCCTCACTTCGCCGGCGGCTTGGTTTCCGGAGCCGATTGCAAGTTGATTCCCGCCGCGGCCAACACGCCCATGAGCGGCTCGTCGTTGGTCTTCAGCGCCAGATTAGCAAGCACATTGATGAGCTGGCGATTGAGCGCTTCGAGTTGCATGGTTTGGGCGATGATCTGCTGGCGTTCGCTTACTTCGCTTTGAATGGATTGGTTGCCGATACCGATGAAAATATTAACCAAAACCAAGAGCAATATTAAAATGGATAATGTCGTTAATATGAGTTTGGATTTTTTCGTCATCAATGATCTCGAACTTTCATCGGTGGGCGATGCGCTACAGTCGGTTTATTAGGATCACTAACGGATGAGGCTGCCCAAACGTTCCCATCGCACCCAGCGGTCGACACCGTCCCAGGACCAATAGATCAGGAATGCTTTGCCGCGCACTTCGCTCAAACTGACATAGCCCCAGAAGCGGCTATCGTAGCTGCGGTCGCGATTGTCGCCCATGACAAAGACATGGCCTTCGGGGACGACCTTCGGTCCGTAGTTGTCCCCGTTCACCGTGCCGCCTAGTTGCGGATCGTAACCCTCGAAGTGGGCATGGCTATCGTCCACGGCTTTACCGTTGATGAAAATCTTTTTATTGCGCACTTCGACATTGTCGCCGGCGACACCTATAACCCGCTTGATAAAATCTTTGGAACGGTCTTCGGGATAGATGAATACGATCACGTCGCCGCGCTCCGGTGCGCCAAACTCGACCAAATATTTTTCCAGAAACGGAATGCGCACGCCGTAGGAGAGCTTGTTGACTAAAATATGGTCGCCGATCGCCAATGTCGGGATCATGGACCCGGAGGGAATCTTAAACGCCTGAACGATAAAGGTGCGGATGAACAGCGCCAGGAGCAGCGCCATCAAGATCGCTTCGGCGTATTCGCGAAACGTCGACTTGGCTTTTTGCCCCACGCTGCCCTCGCCAACCGTGTGTTCTTTTACTTTTTCGGCCATTAAGTCTCCAATTTACACCTTTAGCGCGGCAAGAAAAGCCTCTTGAGGGATTTCCACTTTGCCGACCTGCTTCATGCGTTTCTTGCCTTCTTTTTGCTTTTCCAGCAGTTTACGTTTGCGCGTGATATCGCCGCCATAGCATTTGGCGATAACGTTTTTGCGCAGCGCCTTGACTGCCTCGCGGGAGACGATTCGGCTGCCGATGGCGGCTTGAATCACAACTTCAAACATCTGCCGCGGGATGAGTTCGCGCATCTTTTGGACAAGATCGCGGCCACGATAATACGCGTTGTCGCGGTGCACGATCATCGACATGGCGTCGACGATGTCGCCATTGATGCGCACATCGAGTTTGACTAGGTCCGATTCACGGTAGCCGGCGATCTCATATTCCATCGAGGCGTAGCCACGGCTCACCGACTTCAGCCGGTCGTAGAAATCAGCGACAATTTCATTGAGCGGCAGTTCGTAGGCCAGCATCACCCGTTTGGGGCCGAGGTAACGAATCTCTTTCTGCGTGCCGCGTTTTTCCTGGCACAGGCCCAAGACCCCGCCAAGAAACTCCTGAGGCACGTGGATCGACGCAGCGATGATGGGCTCT
>DASSGE010000376.1:0-2201 GCA_035693605.1 Binatia bacterium | reverse complement strand
GAGCTTTTTCTGGTTTGTGGTTTCCTGCCAGACGGTGTTAGAACGTATTTTAGCTTTGCTGCCGATGCCGCCGAAAGACGTGGTCAATACTAAGGCCGACCGCCGGCTCGATCCGCAACCCGAATCGGCGTGCTGGAGATGAGTCTGCTCGAGCGCATTGAGAACTTAGGAATGTCCGGTCACTTTATGCGACACGAGATAGGGAGGTGTCATGGCAGATATTAGAGGTGTTGGAAAAAAAATCACTTATAGCGAGAACAATCCGATTAGCGCGGAGATAGAGGCGTTTCGCAAGAGCCGCGATAACATCAAGCGGCCACCCAAAGACGATGAGGAGCGCGAGCGTTTAGCACGCTGGCTCGCCCATCGCGGCCGCGATGAACTCGAAGTTACCGTCGGCACCGCGTGCTACGCCATGTCTCATTTCGAAATGGACGCCGAGTGGCGCCATCATCTCGGCGAGCATATCGGCACCGAGGCCGGCCATGGTTGGGGTTATATTCGGCAAGCCAATTCGATTGACCCGAGCCGGGACCACTCCAAGTCCGACCCCGAGTTCGAGCGCCAATATGGCTTGGCGCCGCGCATCGAGCATCACCAGATCATGAAACGCGATTTCCTCAGCTACATTTTTTCCGGCAATCTGTGGCCCTACGGCCATTGCACGGCAGCGAGTATTCAGAGTATTCAGATCACCACGCCCAAGCTGCTCGATTTCGAAGAGCGCGTGGTACACGCCGAAGAGCGCACGCATCACGACGCGATTCTACAGAAAATCCATGACTATGTCTGGGAACTGATCGAGTTCTATGGCGAAGCGCCGATTCGTCGCCGCATCGGTGAGATCGAAAAGCAGGCGCTTAACAGCCGTCCGCGGACGGTCTTCGATCCGCCGCGCCGCGACTTCCTGCGTAAGTATTTCAATGTGCCGGTGGATAACGTGCGCTTTTTCCCGGCTTGGCGCGAGTATCTCTATTTAAATGTTCTCGGTTTCCCGCCCGAACCGGTTTATATCGAGAATTGGCCGGCGGAAGTGCCCCAACCCAAAGCCTAGCTTGAGTGGAATCCCGCTAAATGCTGAAGCTGAGCCAAATAAAAAAAGCTATCAGCCCGAGGAGGAGTCACGTTTCGTGTTAGATGGACTTTGTTTTAATCAGTCGATCCAATAGCGTGCTGCACATGAATTCGCCGGGTTATGAGAAAAGCCCCGATTGGCCGTGCTTGAAATTGGCATGAAGCGCATTGGCCACGGCCGTGTTTTACGGCGTAGCTGCGCGGCGGCTACATGCATTCTATCGCTGCTGTGGTTTATTTTGCCTGCCCATGCCTCCTGCCGTGACCCGGATGTCGTGCGCGGCTTCGGATCGCTCGCGTATGCGGCCAATGTCGACGCAACGATTCAGTATTTCGGCCATAACTTTTTTCTCATCACGACCAGCAAAGGCACGCGCATCATCGCCGATCCTCTGGGGCGGGGCTGGTATCCCACGCCGCACGTCGTCGCCGATGTCGTCACCGTCGGCAAGGAAACGCGCAACCACAACGCCGTGGAGATCGTCCAGGGCACTCCGCTGATTCTGCGCGGGCTGAAAAGCTACGGCGCCGGCTGGAACATGGTCAGCACCAGCGTCAAAGACACGTTTATTTACAGCGTGCCGATTCATCAAAATGCCGATTCGATCCAGTGGATCCACGGCGCCGCGTTCGTTTACGACCTCGGCGCCCTGTGTGTCGCCCACCTGGGCGACTTGAGTCAAAAGTTGAACGACCAACAGATCAAAGCTTTCGGCAAAGTCGACATCGCGCTCACGCCCATCGGCGGCGGCGCCACCATGGGGCCGGATCTAGCGAAGGAAGTGCTTGCCCAGCTCAAGCCGAAAATCGCCATTCCGATGCATCACCGCGATAATCCCTATTTGATTAAGCAATTCACCGCCGGCATGAAGACAGTGGTTTTGAACACCGATATTCTGGCCGTGAGCAAAGATGCTCTGCCCTTGTCGACAGAAATTCGCGTGCTGGTGCCGCGCGGCGCAATGAATTACCGGTGAATGGCGAAGTCGGAGAATCCAAAAGATTGTGAGGCTATTTTAATTGGATCTTTCGCTGAGAAGTAAACCCGTATCAGACTTGAGTATCCTTTTGACTCTACTTCTATCTTGGGACCCTGCTTTCTGCTGATGAAAGTTGCGGGCGTCGAG
>DASSGE010000375.1:0-5468 GCA_035693605.1 Binatia bacterium | reverse complement strand
GAAAGTGTTGAACACCAAGCGCAAGGCTTGAGGCAGCTTGGCTTCTTCAGCGAACTGCGCAAAGCTAACACGATCCCAAGCGCCGTAGGTTTTGTTCTCGTCGTATTTGATAAACTCGCCCATGCGTCGACTGCCGGGATTCAACAGCACATCGCGAAATCGGTAAAATCTATTGAGCCCCAACGAGATAATGTTCAGTACGGGTGTGGTGTCAACGTCTTTAAAGCCGAAACGCTGGCCATCTGCAGCCAGCACCAGATAGTCGTCAATCCGGCGCAAATACCGCCGCGCACCGATTTTCTCCAGGAACGCCTGAAGATTGTAGTAGTGACGAAAGAAGGCATGAAAGCCATGATCAACCGTCGTCGTGCTGCCATCCGCGAAGGTCACTTGCCAACCGGCGGTCTTGCCGCCGAGATAGGGGTTGCGGTCAAACAGAGTGACCGCGAAGCCGCGTTCGGCTAGCAAGGCCGCCGCGGCGATGCCCGCCAGGCCGGCGCCGACTACGGCGACGGCTTTACTATCCGTTAACTGCTTGGGTCTCGTGACATCGACAGCATTGACCACCTCGCAATAGCCGTGGAGTCGGCGCTTGATGTAGTTTTTGATGCGATGCGAGAAAAAACTCACGGTCCGTCCTGTCCATCGGGCTGCGCCGCGGTTTCCTGGCGGCGAATCAGCTCTTGGACGCGCAAGAGCGTGCGATTGACCTCGAAGGGCTGGCGCCCGGGCTGGTTGTCAAAAGCCGCCTGCTCTTCTTCGATCATGACCACGTCTTCGCGCACCAAATGATCGAGCAGGCGCTTGGCGCAGTTGTTGAGCAGACTCTTGACCATGAGGCGCACGGCCATCGGTGCGCCGGTTAAGGCGCTAAACTTACTCAACGACGTGAAGTGAATCAGGTAAGCCTCGGTCAGTCGTTCATGCACCGGGGTGATGAGGCAATAGATCTTGAAATCGTCACCCAACGTCGAGCGCCAATTGGGATAGTCGTAGGTGACCGTGAGCGGCGCGGCATGGGGCTTGCGCAGCGGCGGGAGAATCAACTGTAAGATCGAGCTCAGACTGGTCACGCGGTAAAATGTCGTGGCGTTGTAGGTCGCGGTCACTTGACGGTCGCTCTGTTCGACTTTCGTGAGCTCATTGGCGGTCCAGACTTGGTGCTCGGCGTGAAGCTTTCCGTGGTACATGTCCATAAGATTCTCTATTAAATAAGAGAAATGGGCGTGACAGCGGATGCGCGCAACGCTATGAATCTCGTTCGGATCGTCCCATTCCGTCATTGCTGTGGGGGCGACTTCCTGGGCGCGGCTCGGCTCTCCGGGATATATCCAGACGAAGCCGTACTGTTCGAGCACCGGAAAGGCGCGAACCGCACAGTTCGGTAGAACCGGCTTCTCGGCCAAGTGAGGAATATGGACGCAGCGTCCCGAGATGTCGAAGCGCCAGCCATGATAAGCGCACTCGAGCGACTTTTCGGAGCCATCGATCAATCGGCCATGGCTCAAGCGCACGAAGCGGTGGGCGCAGCGGTCTTCAAGCGCGCCGAGGCGGCCGTCGCCGGTGCGAAACAGGACAATCGGCTGATGCCAAAGTTCGCGCCCTACGGGTCGGCTGCCGATCTCGGACGAGCGCGCGATGGCGTACCAGAGATTGGGGTTGATGCCGAGCCGGCGAATCGGCGTCGGGCAATTCTCCTGGCGGCGCTGCTCTAGCGTGACGCGGTCGTTCATCTTTATGATGTCGCTTGAGTGGCCATTGAACTGCGATCTCAGCTCGCCGCACAGGCTGAATCCGGTTTGAGGAGAGGCTTTGACAGTTCTTTGACGCAGTGCTCGATGTTGGCAATCAGTGTTTGTTTGTTCTGGCTGGCTTCAACGTAGAATGGTGCGCCGAATCTAATGACAGCCACCCACGGCGGGCCCGGGCGATAGTGGATCCCGACCGGAATCATGGGTATCTTGATGCCGCATCGCCGTTCGGCGGCCTTGGCAATATGAATGAATCCCGGTTTGAACGGCAAAAACTCATCCGGCTGATGTTTCGGAGTATAACCAGGGTCGATATTCGGATAGCCTTCGGGAAAGATCACCAGCAAACGATGATCGTCGAGTAAAGTAACGGCGTCGCGCAGCGCCGTTGCCTGGTAATGGCGGATGTCCAGCGGCGTGAATTGCCCTCTTGGCGGCTGCGCTTGCTCCAGCGCTTCGGCACGCAGCACCATGGGCCAGCGCGCCAAACGATTCAAGCTATACATGAGAAGTTTAGTCGCCCGGTTCCCTGCCCAGTCCAGTGTGACGACGATGTGGAAGCGGCGCTTGAGGGCAGCGAACAACGCTAAACCGTCGAACAGATGGTGATAATGGCGCGCGACTAGAAGCGCCGGGCCTTGGTACGGCACATGTTCCAAGCCGCCGGCAACCACCGTTTTTAAGCGGCGACCGGTGAGCAGTATTGCGATCAAACGCATGGTCCTGTCGGTGGCCCAGTCGACGATTGGATTAAACCGGATGGCCGTGGCTTGATTCATGTTCAGTCCGTTCGGGCAATAGGTTCGAAGGTGCCGCCGCGCTGGCGCAAGTAGGTCCGGCCGCGCCAGCTATGGCGCCGGCGCAGAGCGAAATGAATAATTCGCAGCACTACGGGTATATCGGCTAGCGGCGACAACCAATAGGTTGCCGGCCTGGCGTGGTAAGCCCGAGCGACACCGAATAATATGCCCACCCGGATCGCTAGCAGGACTGTCGCAGTGATCCATAACCAGCGTGGCCACGCCAACCAAAAACTTACGACAACGATCGGTAAGGGCAGCGCCTGAAGCAAGAGCACCTTGAGCAGGCCAAATCCCTCGTGCCAGCCGAAGTATTGGTCGCGCATGGGTAACGATCTCGGCCAATTGTTCCAGGTCTCGCGCCAATTCTTGTACATTCTGACCGTGACCAGATTGTCGCTTTCATAGAAACCAACCGACTCGCCGCACTCGGCGAGTCGTCGCGCGATAGTAATGTCCTCACAGAGTGAAGCTCGTGCCGCCTGAAACGCCTGGCTCTGCACCAGCGCGGTGCGGTGTGCGATGAAACACTGGCCGTTGGCCTGGACTCGGTGCCGGTTCGCGGTGGCGCCACCCGGCGCGCCGAAACGGTACACCAGGGTCGTCAGCATCGCCGGATGAATGATCGCATCGAGCCAATCCGCTACGACCTGCCGCGTCGCCAGCGAAAATGCCGAGATTCCGGTGCGATTCGCGTGGGCGATGAGCGATCGCACCAGCAACCGTTCCGCCTCGACATCGGCGTCGAGCGTGAGGATCCATTGACTCGCCGGGCTGGTCCGTTGCAGGCCAAAGTTAAGACCCCATGCCTTGCCAGTCCAGCGCGGGTCGATGGGACTGGCGTCGATCAACCGAACCCGTATGTCTAGCGAGGCAAAACGATGAATGATTTCCTGCGTACCGTCGGAAGAACCGCCGTCGACGACCAAGATTTCGCTGACTTCCTCCGGTTGGGAGGTCAGGGCGGTGAGGCAACGCTCTATACGCCCGACTTCGTTGAGCACAGGCACGATGACACTGACGCGATCACTGCTTGGCTGATCGGTGCTGGTCACCCGGAGTTTCATAGGTGTAAGGTGAAAATCGCGGTATGCCAATTCGGCTAGGGCTTGGCCACCGTAGCCTTGAGCGTATCACAACTGCTGCCTGCGGCAATTGATTCCAACACGAAGCGACTCTCTTTCATGTCCGGCACGATCTCAGGCGAGCGCGCGAGAAAACTGGGCTTAGCACCGATCACTTTTTGATCAAAGTTGCGCACCTCAATGTTACCCTCGACGCGCCCCTGATGAACCACCTTGCCGGAGAGAATCGAGTGGCCACGCTGTACGACGTAAAGTTCCCCGTCCGGCAAGAGCGGTACCGAGAGTTTTAGTGTCGCACCCGGCTGGCCATCACCGTCCCAGTCGTAAACTGCCGGATCATCGACTTTGCTGGGCACCACGGCGTCATCGCCGTTCGACTTGTAGCCGATCCGTTCAACGCCCAGGTCGGCGCGATAGCGCCAGACCTGGCCGTCTTTATCTAGCTGCAAAGGATAGCTGTGTCTTGCCAGCGCCGCGACAAACTTATCGGGGAAGATCATTTTGATGAACTTGGAGTCGTCGACCACGCGAAAATCGCAGGTCTTATGAGTCTGGATCAGCTCTGCGCCGTCGCGCTTGATCTCGACCAGGGAAATCGACTTCGATGCCGACTTCGAGGTCCCGAAGACCGGCACCTTTGTTATCGAAGCCAGGATCATTTCCAAACGGTAGGTCCCTGGACGGAGTATCGGATCCTCCTGGCTGGTCGCAACTTTGGTCGATAACGCAAAACACGTGACCGCTACTGAGACCGCGAGGGTGAGTGTTGTCCGATTGTTGCGTATGCCTTGATGTTTATTGCCGAAGTTAAAGTTAAGTTTTTTCATTTGCCTTTACCAAAAGCGATCGCGCGGCTCGCGCTACTTCTCGTTGGAACTCAACGCCGAGGTATGGGACATTCGCTTGCAACGATCTTATACCTAGCAGCTTTTTTCATTGATTACATGAGTCGATACGCGCGTCGAGCTTGGTTCGGGATTGCTCACGAATGCTTTCGGCAAAAGTCAGTAGGCAATCTTTGACCTGCTGCCAGGCGTTGCTTTGTGGATCGATGAGGTCGTGTCCCGCAATGACTTCATGGTACTGAACGACAGCCCTCGACAAGCGCTTTAGCAGGCGCGCTGTGCACACCGACCGAACGACTTTGTCGTGGCGGCCTTGGATTAGTAAAGTCGGGGCATCAATACTGGCAGCGCGTTCGAAGGCGCTGTCTCCCAACTGGCGCACTTGTGCGATCGAAGCCGTCGACACAGTTGTCTGGCGCAGCGCCCGCTGAACGGATACATCGTCTAGATCGATTTGCGGATACATCCTGTGTAACGCGCGGCGAATGTCCACAGCGGAAAAATCTGCGTGTTGCAGGGGTTTGACGCGGCGAACCAGTAAATGCACCAATGGCCATAAGACCCTCAACCAGCCTTCGCCGAAACTCCAGAACGGCGCAAGTAAACCCAGTGCCGCCGGCTGCCGATCGAATGCCGTGTGCAATGCCAAGGCGCCACCCATGGAATAACCAATCAAAATGACCGTTGCGTACCGGCGTTTTAAATTCTCCATCGCTTGATTTGCCGCCGTCGACCAATCATTGAGACTTCGTTGGTCGAGCGTTGCGATATCCGCGCCCATGCCAGGAAGCATCAGCCCATGTACGGTCCAGCCCGCGGCTTTAAGAATCGTTGCCAGCGGACGCATCTCCGCAGGCGTTCCAGGAAAGCCATGCAAGAGCAATGCGGCATGATCGCCGCCGTGCCAGCTAAAGGAGCTATTTTCAACGCCGTCGAAGGGCTTTGGAAGAATCGCTCGGGTCATGAGTTCAATATAATTTAAATCGG
>DASSGE010000374.1:0-2262 GCA_035693605.1 Binatia bacterium | reverse complement strand
CGATTTGCCAGCCGCGCGCCAAGATGACTTTGAAAACCGGCGTGAAAAATGACGGCACGTTCGTCGCGCGCCACTGCGAGGTCTATCTCGACGGCGGCGCCTACGCCAATTCCGGACCTTCGGTCACGGAGAAAGCCGGTTACCGCGCGCATGGCCCGTACCGTTTGCCGCATGTGCTGACCAACGCCTATTCCGTCTATACCAACACGGTGCCGGGCGGCGCGTTCCGTGGTTTCGGCGGGCCCCAGGTGGCCTACGCCTACGAGACCCATGTCGACATGATCGCCCACCGTTTGGGCATGGATCCATTCGAAATCAGGATGAAAAACCTGCTCGATAGAGGCGAAAGTTTTTCGCCGGCGGATACCCCGATCGATTGCGATCTTAAAGCCGGGTTGCGCAGCGTCGCGCACGCGATCGGTTGGGATGCCCGGCCTGACAGCCATCAAGCTTCCGGCCCAAAACGGCGCGGTATCGGCATCGCCACCGCGATGAAAGACGGCGGCGGCACCAACAAGCCGGCCAACGCCTCGGTGAAAATATTTTTTGATGGCAGCGCGCTGCTGTCTACCGGTTCCGTCGAAGTCGGCCAGGGCATGCGCACGGCATTTTTGCAGGTGGTCGCCGAGGAGTTGGCGATGCCGACATCGCAGGTGCGCGTGGCGGCTCTCGACACCCATTACACCCCCTTCGACAAAGGTACCAATGCTAGCAGCGCCACTTCGATCATGGGCCAAGCGGTGCTCAAAGCGGCGCGCGACGCGCGCTGGCAGTTTATCGAAGCAGCGGCAACGGTATTGAAGGCGCCGGCCGATCAGGTTGTTTTGGACAACGGTGTCGCCAGCTATGGCGCGCAGCGACTCAGTTTTCGCGAAGTGATGCAGCGCCATTTCAGAGAATCGGAGGGCGAGATCTGGGGCCGCGGCTATTTCAAGATCGAGAGAGATGACAATGTGCCGCTCGGTTTCCCGTCGCCGTTTTGGGAGATCGGTTTCGGCGCGGCGGAAGTCGAAGTCGATATCGAAACCGGCGAAGTGAAATTGTTGCGTTACGTCTCGCTCACCGACGCCGGCAAGATGATCAACCCGCTACAATGCCACGGCCAGGACGAAGGGGCGGCGGTGTTCGGCTTTGGCCAGGCGTTGTTCGAAGACCTGGCTTACCAGGACGGCCAGTTGCTCAACGGCAGTTTGATCGATTACCGTTTGCCGCGTTTCGGCGATCTGCCGCCAACGTTTTCAACCTGCATCATGGAAGGCGGAGGAGGCCCCGGGCCGTATGGCGCCAAGGGCATGGGCGAAGGCGGGATACTCCCCGTCGCGCCGGCGGTGGGCAACGCGGTATTCGCCGCCACCGGCGTCAGAATACAGTGCGTGCCGCTAGTGCCGGAACTGGTGCGGAAAAAAATTGGGAATGGATAATGGATAATTGAAAATGAAAGATGACGATTAGGAAGCCCCGCGTCTTATTCGTCATTGCCTGAGAAGTCCGATGAAAAGTGAAATCCAAAATCCGCAATCCAAAATTCTCACGCCTTTTCCCCGCATCGATATGCGCGACAAGGTCACCGGCGCGGCGCAGTATGTCGAAGACTTGCCGGACCTGCCGGGCACGGCATATGGCGCGGCGTTACTGAGTCCCTACTCGCACGCGCGCATTCGCCGCATTGACTCATCGGCAGCGTTGAACATGCCCGGTGTCTTGGGGGTGGTCGATAGGGAACATCTAGACGGCGTCAATCCGCGCTTGAAGCTGGCGCCCCATGAGCATCTCAAAGGAGTCGACGACCAGGATTTTGTCGCCACCGAGAAAGTTCGCTACGACGGCGATCTGGTCGCCGTCGTGGTTGCCGAAGACACGCGCACGGCCAAGCGGGCGCTGGAGAAAATTCACGTCGATTACGAGCCGCTGCCGCCGGTGTTCGATGCCATTGATGCGCTGGCAACCGGCGCGCCGATCCTGCACGAAGAGCGCGGCACCAATTTGCTCGCCGAAGATAGCTTGATTTGGGGTGATGTCGAGGAAGGTTTCAAACAAGCGGATCGCAGCTTTGAAGAAACTTTCTCTTCACCGTCGATGTTTCACCACCCGATGGAGCCGGTGGGCGGCTTTCTCGCGCAGTATCTTGACGGCGAGGCGAATATCTGGATTCCAACCAGCTCGCCCACCCGTGATGCGGCGGAGTTCGCCCACTTTCTCGGTATCGAGGCCGACAAAGTCCGTGTCCGCGTTCCCTATGTCGGCGGCGGCTTCGGCTCGAAG
>DASSGE010000373.1:0-8538 GCA_035693605.1 Binatia bacterium | reverse complement strand
CCGCCGCGCTGCAGAGCGGCCAGGTTGACGCCGCATTGATCACCGCGCCGGCCTATTTTCGCCTGCAAGCGGCGGGGTTGCCGGTGTTGGCCAATTTGCTCGATCACGACGATATCTATGTTTCGACTTATTATTTATTTCGCCGCGATGCGCTGACCAAGGAGCGCCGCGCAACGTTGGCGTACATCAAGGCCCATGCTGAGGCGATCAAACGATTCTACGACGACAGAGAATTTGCCGCCGACGTGATGATCAAGTACGGCGGGACGCGCGATCGTGACGATGCCAATCGGGTATATGATTTATACCGCAAGGCGCGGGTGCTGGAGGCGGTCCCTTACGCACTCAAAGGTTCGGTCGACGCAGTGATCGAACGCCAGAGCGGGGAGCTCAAAGGCGCCGATTTTTCCAAGATGATCGACAATAGCCTGATCGATCAGCTGGTCAAAGAGAAGTATTTCGAGAATGTCTTTGGCCCAGCGATTCGCGAGGAACAGCAGCGCCGCCAGGCGCAAGCCTTTGGGCGTTGACTAGGAGCTGCGCCCGCCGCTGAAAGTAGTGACGCGATAATCGTCTGCCGCCGTGCCAATCAGGGCGATGTTATAGAGGAATTGCCCGTCGCCTTCTCCGCGCACTGTGACATTGATGAGTTTCTCGCCTTTCACCGGCGCGGCGCTGAGTCCGACAACCCTATTCGGACGTCCGGAAGGGTGCATTTGCTTAACTTTGTCGGCGAAAATGTTTATGGGCACATAGCTGCGGGCTTTGTCAGCGAGCATCCCGTAACCTTGATCGAGGTTGCCGCGGACGAAAGCTGCCTCGGCAAATTCGACAGCGCGTTTAGTGGCCAGGGCGGTGTCGTGGTCGATATTCCCGGCGCAGGAGGCGGTCATAGCCAGGAACAGCAGAAGCGCGCAAAAATTTCGCATTGTGGTGTTTCTCTCCGTCGATACGGATCGTTCCATTCCCTTAATGCGTGAATTCGATCCGAGTTCGATGCCGCATCGATCTTTCTTAATGCTTATAGCGCGCCGGCAGCTCGGTTGCGAACGGCGGGCGGCGCAGCCGCTTCGCGCAGCTGGCGTCTAATTCTTTGGCCGAGCCGCGGGCGATGAATTCGACGATCAGGGACCGGGCGCATGGCGATGCGTAGCTATGCGGCGTGTTGCGGAAAATCACTTGGCGACCGTTGGGTAGCGACTTGAGAGCTTGGGCGCCAAACTCCGCCGGTGTCGCCGGGTCGATATCACCCGATAGCATGAGCACCGGCGTCGCCGCGCGCACGGGTTGAAAATAATCAGGTTCGGTCGCACCGCGCGGCCAGTTAGCGCACGTCTGGCTGTGGCGGTGCGTGAGGTAATCCACCATGAATGTCGCAGCAGTGGCGCGCCACAGATCCGTTTCATCGATGAACGGCAGCGACTCCGAGCAGATGGCGCTCAGATAGGCGCCGAAATAAACCCGGAACTCAGAGGGCGCTGACGGTCTCGACCTGATCAGAACGAGCGGCGACCAGTTTCCTTGGGCTGCACTGTCGATCGCCAGGGGAAGCAGGCTGGCTGTACGATGGCTGTAAAGCATCGATAAAAGGCGGTCAGCGAAAACACCGCGTGAAAGCGTTACAGACTGCATGTCTTTGCTGGTGGGATGAAGCATTTGGAAAGTGACCGGGCCGCCATCGAAGGATCGCAAAAGCTGGTCGAATTTTGCTTCGAGATTGGGGAATCTGGCGTTGCAGGCTTCGTCGACGGCGCAATCGTGAAATATTTTCGACATGGCATGCTCGGCGCCTCTAGCGAATTGTAGGGGAATTTTTGTTGCGGCGGTCACAACCCCGGCCAGAGTTGCCGTGCGCGCATGATTCGGGTAACGGCGCAGATATTCAAGGGCGGCCTGTGAGCCGTGCGAAATGCCGTATAAGTTGATCCGGTCGTAACCCAAGGCGGCCCGGACATCGTCAACATCTTCGATTCCCAACTGGGTATTATAGAACTTGAGGTCGGCGATCGGCTCGAGCTTGTCCCTGCACGCGTGGATAAGCAGGGGATCGAAAACCTCGGTGAAAAAGCCTTGCACCTTGGCCCGGTGAATGCCGACATCGCACTGCAATCCGTTCGATTCCCCGGTCCCGCGCATGTCGACGAAGACCAGATCGCGATCTCGGCGCAACTCGCGCATGATCGGGTCCTCGCCGGCGCTGGCGATGCCCGCCGCGGCTTGTCCCGGGCCGCCGGCCAAATAGAATACCGGATCGGACTTGAGTTCGGAACTTTGCGCCGGCAGCACAACGATGTTAAGCGCAATCATGCGGCCTGATTGTGCCGCACGATTTTCGTAAACCGGAAGTTTGCCGCAGCGCGCGGGCTCTTTGAGCTTGGGGAATTTGCACGAGGTCAGTTCGATAGTGGATGTCCTTCCGGCGGAGATCGGCGAAGTCGCGACAGTTGCGCAGGATGAAGCAATGATCAGGGAGAGTATCACGACATAGAAGAAAGGGTTATCGATGTGCGGCAGTATTCGTATGCCAGTAAATCTGGATTCCGGCCTGCGCCGGACGGACGAAACGAGAGTCACATGGGCGTTGACCAATTTTAAAGCCGTTGGATGTGACAGGATTGCGGTCAAGTCTTCGCCTTGTTAGACAGGCCAGCGCAGCCAGTGCGCGAGACTCTTGCCCATGATCCATTCTTTGTCGCTCGCCGAGAGAAAGTTTAACTCCTCGGTGAACAGTGTGACGTTTTGCCGGTAGGAAACCGGCGATTGCGACAGGTCGGTGCCCCACATGATGCGTTGCGGCCCGAAGGCGTCGACCACACTGCGAATCTGCGGGTGCAGGGTTGGGAACGGATAGTACTCAGCGACATAACAGGGAAGGCAGGAAGCTTTGACCGCGACATTGGGCAGGCGGGCGAATGTTAGCAACAAATCGACGCCGGGTGTGAGATCCTTGCCTTTCCACTGGATGTTCAAACCCATGTGGTCGACAATGACGCGCAGTCGGGGATGGCGCTCGGCGATCTTGCCGATAGCCGCGACGGCAAAGGGCGCGAAGATCATCACCGGAATGTCGTAGCGCTCACAGTCGGCCCAAAACCAGTCGGCTGTGCCGTCGTCGAGAAACGAATGTGTGCCGCTGTGGCGAAAGCTGACGCGGAAGCCTTTCATGCCCGGTTGGCTGAGCCAGGTCGGCAGTCTGTCCTTGCTCGCCGGATCATTGAGCGGCACCTTGCCCATGACCGCGAAACGGTCGGGATACTTTTGCGCCGCTTCAAGGGCGTAGTCATTGCGATAGCCATCCCATGATGGCGGCACCAAGATGACGCGGTCGACGCCAGCGCCATTCATTGCGCCGAGCAGACGCTCGTAGGTGAGCGGAACCGGCTGGTGCGGTTTCGAAGCATCCTCTTTGATGTGCGGCCGCTCCAGGGTGTTCGCTTGCCAGATATGGACTTGGGCGTCGGTGATTGTCATAGGAAAGCACTAGGCAACAGTAATAGGATCTGATCGTTTCAAAACGTCCTGAGCAGTTATTTTCCGGCGTTGACTTGGCGCAGGATGCGGTCGTCGAAGAATTGCGCCGGCTTGGCTGACTTGGCCTCGGGAATCGATTCGGAAAGGAAATCCAGTACGCCTTGCAGCCCAGGTTCCGATGTCACCAGCTCGCGGCGAAAACCGGCTTTCTTGTAAAACTCGTAACTGCGGTCGAGCACCTCTGGATTGGTTTCGATGGCGTATTTGCCGATGACTTTCATCGAAAATGGCTTGTCGGCATAGTAGCGCTCGATGCCACTGCGCACGGCGCGCAGCAGCGGCACTAATCGGGCATTGAGCTCGTCAATGCGGCTCTTGCGAACCACCAGGCCGACATTTTGATAGGGCTCGCCAATCAAACTGACCATCGAGCGGAATCCGTCACGCTCCATTCTAAAACTCGCCGGCGGCGAACCGACGCCTCCGGCTATTTGGTTAGCGTAGAAGGCCGCGACGATTTGCGGGCTGCTGCCGATGGAGCGCAATTGCACATCCTTGGCGGTCAGTCCGAGTTTTTTTAACGCGACCATCGTTCCATAGTTGACCGGTGTTGCCGGGCGGTCGGTGCCGATGATTTTGCCTTTCAACTGCTCGACGCTTTTGATTTCCGGCCGGACGTAGAAATCCCAGATCATTGTGTTTAGCAGTCCGGCTATGAACGTGACGTCGATGCCGCGCAGCGACGCCGTGAGCACAGGCGCGGCGGAAACTTCGACGACGTCGATTTCGTTGGCGAGCAGCGCCGGTATGGCGCTGGTCGACTGCATGGACAGCACTTCGATGTCGAGATTTTCTTTGGCAAGCGCGCCGGACTCTTTGGCCATCCATAACGGCGCCATAGTCGCCGAGGTGCTGAGATAGGCTACACGTAACGGGCGCGAATGACGCGACGATTGGGCCCAGTTCGTCGGCGGCGAAAGCAGGCTGACCAGAAGCCCAGTGACGATTACACCGGGCAATCGTCGGGAGATCGCGTCAGGTATCTTGGCGAAAAACATTGCGTTGACCTCCAAAGTTTACGACAAACTCGTTGCCCAAGTTGATCGTGGGTAAAATAAGGCGGTCTAATACTAGCGTCAAGGCAAAATGGCGCAGTATTTTACGACGGGTCACTGAAGGTTTTGACTGCGGCGTTGGTTGAGCGCACTTATTTGGCCGCAGCTCGCTGTCAAAACTGCCGCAATTTTGCCACCGAACTCCATTTCTAATCCGGGTTAACGACGGCCTGAGGGTTGCTCCCAAACTTTGTGAATGCGAGAGCCGATGAACTCAGCGGTTAACCTTTTGCCGCTGCTTGCGTCTATCAAGGGTGTTCGGATCGAAAATGGAGATGCCCATGAAGAACTCTTGCGAATCGCTTTTTGGCGCAGCATTGGCGATCATTGCCCTGCTCATTCTGCTCACCGTTAATCAGTCATGGGAAAGCTTCCGTTCTCCCTTGAGCGAGAGCAAATCGAGCGTCACCGACCTCGGCTTGCGCGTTTCGATGCGGCGTTAGGTGTCGGCGCGACAAGATTTTACGCTGGCGGGAAGCCGCCAACGTTTTTCCAGTTCAGCAAGGTCCCCTTGGCATACAATTGGATGACCCCAATCATAGTCATCGGTAGTCGCGCATCTGCCAAGGGGTAAAGACGATCACCTGGGTCGGCGGCGGTAGCGCCATTTTGCTAAAAGTCGATTTGTAATTGTTCAAGTATTTGTGCGGATAGCCTTTAACAAACATGTCCAGCAGGGCGGTGTTCTCGCGATAGTGCATCGGGATGGCGATCTTGGGTTTGAGTTGCTGCAACACTTCGCGCGCGGTGTCTGGCGGCATGGTGAACATGCCGCCAATCGGGATCATGGCGATGTCGACCTTACCGAACGCTTTGATCTGTTCTTCGGTCAATTTATGCGCTAAGTCGCCCAAGTGAGCGACGCAAATCGTGCCCAAGTCGAAGACAAAGGCAGCGCCTTTCAGCGCGTTGCCGAATTGCTGTTGGTACACCGGTACGGTGTAAACCAAGATGTCTTTGACGGTCGTGCTAACCTTATTCCACTCGGCACCGTAGTTGCCAAGGCCGCGCAAAATCACCGGGCCATTCTTAGCGATCTCGACAAAGTTGTGATTGGGATGTTCACGACCGACGGTGATGGCATGGGGCGTGACCTCGGGTGTCGGATAGAAGCCGGGAGTTACCGGGTCGGTGATAATCTTGGTGCCCCTCGACGAGGTGATCTGAAAAAAATTATGGCCGAAAAACTCGATCGTTACATCGACCGTAGCGGCATAAGCCGGTTTCAACCAAGTGCGCGCGACATCGAGTTCGCGGCAGGCAGAGTACGCGGCACTGCAATTCAGCAACGAAAGCAGCAGCACGACGGCAAAGGCTTTGCTCATCGACAACCTCTAACCGGCGATCAAGCGCGGGCCGATTTGTTCGGCTTTGAAAAAATCGGAGACATAGTCAGTCGCCGGGTGGCGCATCAAATTTTCCGGCGTATCGGCTTGCTCGAAGCGGCCGGCGTGCATGACTGCGATGCGGTCGGCGAGCGCGATGCCGTCGGCTAGATTGTGTGTGACATAGAGTGTCGTCAGCCGATGTTCTTTGTGAAACGATAAGATCTCTTGGCGCATTTTTAGGCGATTGGGTGGATCGATATTGCTGAGCGGTTCATCCATCAGCATGATCTGCGGCGCCGTGACCATGGCACGGCCCAAAGCGACGCGCTGTTGCTGGCCGCCGGAAAGCTCGCTCGGTTTGCGCTTGAAGAAGCTTTCGTCGATGCCAACTTTCCAAGCGAGCGGCCGGAGGTATTCGGCGATCTTTTCGCTCGACCACTTGCGCACCTTCAACGGCAGCGACAAGTTCGAATATTTACGGTCCTCGAAAACTTTCATATGAGGCCAGAGGGCGTAGTTTTGAAAAATCATCTGGACGTTGCGTTTGCCGACGGGCACGTCGTTGGCCGAAACGCCGCCGATGAAGATCGTACCGCTATCCGGCGATTCAAGGCCGGCGATGAGCCGCAGCGTGGTAGTTTTACCGCAACCGCTTTCACCGACGATAACCATGAACTCGCCGGCGTATACATCGAGGCTCGCCTGATCGACCGCAGCGATGGCACCGAACCGCTTCGTTAGTTTACGTAAAGAGAGCGAAATCACACGGGCATGCTAGTACAAGGTTGGGGGCAAAGACAATATGAGAATCAAGCATCCGTTCCAATGGTTCCAGAAGTTCGATCGGTTCTAATCGACGGAAGGGTTGCGTTCAATTACCCGGTGGTAGGACTGGTCATCGGAGTTGTTGTTGGATATATTGCCGCCACCTGATTGTAAATCGTGGAGGATTTATGGCCGGACTACTCGGACCTGAAGCGTTGATTGCCGACTTGCAACAGACTTTGCAGCAGCGCCATCCACGGCCGCACCCGATCCGCCAGCTGCTTCTGAGCGGTCGTCTCAGCAAAGAACAATTGCAATGGTGGGCGCGCAATCAGTTCCATGAGTTCCGCAATATTCATCGTTTCTTCGGTATCCGCTACCAAAAGTGTCCGATCCCCGAACTGCGTCGCATGTTGTTGGAAAACATGGTCGAGGAAGAGGGCGAAGATTTGTTCGGCGGCCACTATCCGAGCCATCGCCAGCTCTGGGTTCAGTTTGCTAATGGCATAGGCATAGACAGCGACGATATCATCCAGTACGAACCGCTGCCCGGTATTCGTGCCGCTCTGGAAATGTACGTGTCGCTGGTGCAGCAGAGTCACTGGGCGGTGGCTATCGGTACCGGCCTGGTTTTCGAAGGTGGCGGACCGAAGCGGATGAAAGAGGAACGCGAAGCCATCGAGAAGTATTACACCTGGGTTCCCCTCGATTGCTTGGATTTTTTCCGTGCCCATGAGTACCACGACGAGGGCCACGGCGACATGGTGACCAACGTGATCAAGCAGCACTGCATGGAAGAAAAGCTGCAAGATGAAATGCGCGAAGCGGTGCGCCAGCGCGCCGACATCATGTGGCTGCAGAACGATTGCATTTATAATGCCTTTGTCCGTCCGCAGTTGACGCTGGAAGTAATTCGGGAGATCGAGGGCAGGCTTGAATAGCCGTTCCAGGGTTCAAAAGTTCACGGTTCAATCTCGGATTGCAGCATGACTGATAAGATCATCGATCTACGCAGCGACACGGTCACGAAACCCTCTGCGGCCATGCGGCGGGCCATGGCGGAGGCGGAAGTCGGTGACGATGTTTACATCGAAGACCCCACGGTCAATCGCTTGCAGGATCGCGCCGCGGAAATATTCGGCCGTGAAGCCGGACTGTTCGTGCCGTCGGGCTCCATGGGCAATCTTACCTGCATAATGGCGCAGACCGAGCACGGTCAGGAAGTTATCTGCGAGGCAGCAGGACATATTTATAATTATGAGATGGCCTCGATGGCCGCGCTGGCAGGGGTATTACCGCGAGTGATTCCAACCGACGATGGCATCATGACTTGGGAACAAATCGCACCGGCGATCCGCGAAAAAGCTTATACCCGCCCGCAGACCGCGCTGGTCGCGCTCGAGAATACCCACAACATGGCCGGCGGCACGGTCTACCCGACTCGGCTCGCGCACGCGATCTGCGACAAGGCTCATGAGTCGGGCTTGAAAGTTCATCTCGACGGCGCGCGGGTATTCAACGCTGCCGTGCATGTCGGACAAAGCGTTGCGGAGATCAGCAAGAAATTCGATTCAGTCCAGTTTTGTTTCAGCAAAGGTTTGGGTGCCCCGGTGGGCTCGATGATCGTCGGCAGCCGGGACTTTATCGAGCGCTGCCGGGTGATTCGCAAAATGCTCGGTGGCGGCATGCGTCAAGTCGGCGTGCTTGCTGCGGCGGCTGCGGTCGCCTTGGAAGAAGGGCCGAAACGCTTATCGATTGATCACGACAACGCTCAATTGCTCGCCCAAGGTCTGGCAAATATCCCCCGTGTTCGTATCCAACCAGAAAAAGTCCAGACCAATATTGTTATCTTTGATATT